>CAZMRM010000028.1:5143-17135 GCA_964568515.1 uncultured Chitinophaga sp.
TTATTTTTTGCAAGCAATACAAATAGAATAAGAATATAAAGTGGCACGTCTTTCAGGAATCAATATGATGAAGCGCTTTCTTAAATGCTTTTGGTCATTGATTACCATAGTGAATAAATCCTTCAGAAATAAAAAATTATAAATTGTACTTTTAACGTTTGAAGTAGAGAACGATAATGATGTATTTTTTTACTTGTGTTCCTTAACGATAAAAAATGATGAATGATTTTTTTGAAGTTGAAGCCCGCAACGGCTTCTATACGTCAGGAATTCGGGAAAGTATCCTGTTTCGGCGATAATTCTTAATTAATGAAGCAATTTATATTATTAAAAGACGGAGTAAAGCGAAATATGAGATTTTAAAAGGTCTGAATTAAAAAAATCCAATGAAAAGGTTGTATATAAAAAACATGGTATGTAATCGCTGCAAAATGGTTGTAAAAGCTGAACTCGAAAAGCTGGATTTAGAAGCAGAAACAATAGAGTTAGGTGAAATTGGGCTAAAAAAGGAACCGTCGAAATGGCAACTGCAAAAACTGGATATCTCATTAAAAGGTTTGGGGTTCGAATTATTAGATGATAAAAAGAGCCGGATCATTGAAAAGATAAAAAACATTATTATTCATCAGGTGCATCATTCCAATGAAATAGTTCATTCCAATCTTAGTGATGTGATCACCGCTAAACTCCATTACGATTATGCGTATTTAAGCAATTTATTTACAGAGAGTGAAGGTACAACGATTGAGAAATACTATATATCACAGCGTATCGAAAAGGTAAAAGAATTACTCATGTATGATGAACTT
Organism: uncultured Chitinophaga sp.; assembly: GCA_964568515.1. Classification (GTDB taxonomy): domain Bacteria; phylum Bacteroidota; class Bacteroidia; order 2-12-FULL-35-15; family 2-12-FULL-35-15; genus 2-12-FULL-35-15. Next base: position 5,953 of record CAZMRM010000028.1, read on the forward strand.
TCTCTATCAGAGATCGCTGATAAGTTAAATTACAGCAGTGTCGCTTATCTTTCCAGCCAGTTTAAAAAAGTAACAGGGGTAACCCCATCTTTTTATAAATCATTAAGAGAAAAGAAAAGAAAAAATATAGAGGAACTGTAAAAGTCATAAATCCTTTCCAAAATAGTATAATAAAGAATACTCGCTACAAGTGTAATTTTGTTGGATAAAAAGAATTATATAATGACCCATACTTATAAAATATCTGGCATGACCTGCGAGGGCTGCAAAGCAAAAGTAAGTCACCTGTTAGGAAAAGTAAAAGGAGTTGAAGAAGTAAAAATTGATCTTGAAAAAGGGGAGGCTACACTTTCAATGAGCAAACATGTGGACACAGTGGAGTTAAAAGAAGTATTAAAAGACTATCCCAAGTATCAGTTATCTGAAAAAGAACACGATCCGACACCTCAACTTTTGGAAGAAAATCAGCGAACCTGGTTTGAAACATATAAGCCTGTGTTGTTGATTTTTGGATATATTACTACAGTTACCTTATTATTACAGCTTAAAAACGATGCATTTCAGTTAAGGCAATGGATGAATCAGTTTATGGCCGGCTTTTTTCTTGTTTTCTCCTTTTTTAAATTATTGAACATCAAAGGTTTTGCAGAAAGCTATGCAATGTATGATATTATAGCGAAACGATGGAATTTTTACGGTTATATCTATGCCTTTATTGAACTGTTTTTAGGTATTGCATATCTCCTGGAAATTTTTCCGGTAATAGTCAATGGAATAACACTTATCGTAATGAGTATTAGTTTGATAGGAGTTCTTCAATCGGTTCTTAATAAAGCAAAGATAAAATGCGCATGTTTAGGAGATGTGTTTAATCTGCCCATGAGCACCATTACAATTATAGAAGATGGGTTGATGATCGTGATGTCTATATTTATGTTGTTGATGGATTAAAATTATTCTGATCGCAGATCACATTAAAAAACCGTACGTATTTTATTAAAATCCTACCGTTTAAAAATTTTCTGAAACTCAAATCAAGATTCGGCGTATCCCTTTTCAAAAACTACTTAAAAAAGGTTAATTAAAAAGTGAGTGCGGAGGTGAGTTTTGGGGAAAATGGTGAGTCAGATCTCTCTCGCTTTCAGCACTCACAAACTTTTTTACGAATAATGAATAGTAAAGGTTGATTTTTGTTACTTAAGATAAGTGGGCGTGTGAGTGGATATTGTGAGAAAGAGAATAGGGAAAGTAATTCTGCTCGGCACGCTCACATTTTTTGTACATAATAGATGGAATATAATTCATTTGAATATTTTAAAAAAATGTAGTGAGTGTTGAGTGGGGTATTGAGAGAAAGAATTGGTGAAAGAGTTCCCCCTCTTGACACTCACTACATTTTTTGAAATAGAATGCAGAAAGGATTGTGAAAAGAGAAAAACGGTAAAGTTTTCTTTCTTTGTATTCTTGTTTTAATACCCATATATGGAACTTTTTGAAGGAATTAATAAAGAGCATCTATTAAAAGCAATAGCTGAGATCGATGAGAATGGGATTCGAAAGGGTCGCCATTCATCAACTTATGATTTGATTTATAACGGTCGAGCATATCCCCCAAAGCTTGTATTATCTATAGCAGGACGTTTTGCAAATGGTCAAGAATTGAACCCTGATGACTTTGCAGGAGGTGAAGGAACGCCTGCGTTTGATTTCTTAAAAAGGCATGGATTTAAAATAGTCCCAAAAAACATGAATGAACAAACACAATTAACAAGCTATTTGCAAGAATATGCCGACTCTGAAGAAGTAAAAAAGATTAATAAGAAAGAATTTGATGAGAAGGTAAATTATTTCAAGGCTTTTTTTAGAGAGAATAATCTGAAAACAATTAAGTGGGAAGACATTCAAGAGCTTGGTTCTAATCTTTGGTGTATGTCAAGGAATCCGATAGCACGTGGGAGAGCATTTGGCAAACCTAATGCTGAAATTTCCAAATACTCAAAAAGCTTTGATTACTTGGTGAATGGAACTGATGCTGATGCTTTAAGAATAAATAATTGTTTGAAGAACGATAAATATAGATTGTTCGGCATTTCAGCTTCAGCTTTAACAGAGATACTCGCATATACTCTCCCAAATAAATTTTGTATTGATAATAATCGCTCTCGCTTTTCCCTTGAAAAACTGGGTATTGAACTCAAACGGGAAAAAGGTGAGTCGTATGGAGATTTCTTTGTTCGGTATAATGATAGAATATTAAACATACTAATTCCTGCATATAATCTAATTGTAAAACCAACTCATGGATTGCCTCCAATGATTGCAATTGACCAATTTTTTAGTTGGTTCTATGCTAATTACGGAGAAAATGATTCAGCAGGAATTGCAGGTCTTGAGTCTGAAGAAGACGAATTAACTATCGAAACTATGGAAACAAAATTACCTTTAAATACGATTTTATTTGGCCCACCCGGTACTGGTAAAACATACGGTACAATGGCTTACGCAGTGCAAATTATAGAAAATCTCTCTAAAGAAGAATTGGCAAACAAATACAAGACAAGAGAAGAAATAAAATCAAGGTATTTAAAATATCTCTCAGATAATCAGATTGCATTCACAACATTTCATCAAAGTTTTTCCTACGAGGATTTTATTGAAGGTATTAAACCAGTTATGCCTTCAGAAACAGTTGTTGCTGAAGGCGAAGCGGAAAGTTACGCTGTAGGGTTGGGATTAGATGAAGATAATAGCTTGCAGTATCAGATTCAACCGGGTATTTTCAAAATGATTGCAGACGAAGCAAGAAGCTACGAAACTTTTACCTCTAAAGGAGTAAAATGGAAAAGAAGATTAACGGAAAAAGAACTCACCGGAGTTCAGTTTTTTAAAATGTCATTAGGAAATACTCTTGATGAAGAAGATGATAAAATATTTGATTATTGCATTAAAGAAGGGTGCATTGCATTGGGATATGGTAGCGACATTGATTTTACAGGTGTAAAAAATAGAGCAGATATAATAACAAAATTCAAAGAAAATCAAGTTGAGTTAAAGAAAATGGATTTCCGTGTTTCTGCTGTTGAACGATTCGCCCTTTGGATGAAACCGGGGGATATAGTTCTTATCTCATTAGGAAATCACAGATTGCGTGCCGTAGGAAAAGTTAAAGAGGGAGGCTATTATTTTAATCCGAATTCAGGCACCGGATACAATCAATTTAGAAATGTAGAGTGGCTGATGGTTGGACAGGAAGTTCCAGTTGCAGAAGTTTATCAAAAAGTATTTTCGCAGCAGACCATCTATGCGATGTATGATAGCAAAATAAAAAGGGATTTCTTTACCGGAAAAACTGATGAAAAGGAAAGCGAGCAAACAAAAAGAAATCATGTTCTAATTATAGACGAGATTAACAGGGGTAATATTGCAAATATATTTGGAGAGTTAATTACTTTGATTGAGGACGACAAAAGAGAAGGGGCAAATGAAGCAATTACAGTTAAACTTCCATACAGTAAAAAACCATTTTCTGTCCCATCCAATTTATTTATACTTGGTACAATGAATACTGCTGACAAGAGCGTTGAGGCACTTGATTCAGCTTTAAGAAGAAGATTTACTTTCATAGAGACTCCACCTGAACCGGAAAAACTGCGTGAAATTGGCATTAGCTCAATCGTATATCTTTTTGAAAAATTTAAACATGTTGATTGGTACGATGAACCTTGGTTGACTCATGAGAAAGATTTGCTTAACCTAATTATCAACAAAGAATCATTTGAAACACTCGGTAAAGCATATGATAAAATAAATCCGGGGATTGGAAAAACACCTAAAGACTGGGGAGTTGAAGTTGCAAAAAGTTTAGTCATCAAGTCCGGAACTGAATTTATAGATTTTGAAAAGATGCTTAAGGTGATTAACAACAGAATTGAAAAATTGTTAGACAAGGATCACAGAATTGGTCATGCTTATTTTATTAATCTTCATCAGTGTGACTTTCCATTTGCTGAGTTGAAGAACGTTTTTAGTAATAAGATTTTGCCACTACTACAAGAATATTTCTTTGGTGATTTTGGAAAGATAGGATTAGTACTCGGAGACTCTTTTGTTGTGAAGTATACTGAAAACAACACAGATTATGGCTTTGCAAAATTTAAAGGTTACTCAGAGGAATCTGTTAGTGATCTGAAAGAAAGGTCAATTTTCAAATTCACGGACTCTAAAACCTGGACTACAGAAACTTTTACAAGTATTTACTTATAATGGACATACTAAAGGTGTTTGAATATGAGAGATTATCAGTAGACGGAAAAAGGTTTACTCAGACTCATTTTGACACACTTGTAAGTTTTAATGAAAGGAATAAGAATAAATATTTTACAGTAGTACATAAGGGAGTCAAATTCTCAAATTATGTTGGTGTTATTCAAGTTGGGGGGCTAACTATTGAAATATTACCAAAAGCCGATAGAGAAACAAACCTCGATGAATCCACAAAGGAAAAATGGCACTCGGTACTTATTGAAATGCTAAAGACTTGCAAACTGCTTGACTTAGAATCTCTCACAAACGCTGCGCTCAGAACATCCAAAACAACAATCCTCGATATCTATTTAAGCTTATTCTTGTCAGAATGTGAGAAGCTATTGCATAATGGCCTCATCAAAAAATATCGGCATGAAACCAAAAATGTCACAGCTTTAAAAGGGGCATTACAATTTAGTGGTCAGATAAAATACAACTTGGTTCATCAAGAGCGTTTTTACACAAAGCATCAAACGTATGACTTTGACCATTTATTGAATCAAATTTTGATTGAAGCGATTGATGTTTGTAGCTTAATATCATTTAATCATAACGTAATTGGGAAGGCTAAAACTCTTCAGTTATTTTTTCCTGAGATAACTGAAAGAAACATCACTGTGAATGACTTTAAACGACTACGACTGGATCGAAAAAGTGTCCGATATGAGAAAGCGATTTCATTAGCGAAGCTTATCTTGATGAATTTCAATCCTGATTTGAAAAATGGTGAAATGAATGTACTCGCTTTGTTATTTGATATGAACAAACTCTTTGAAGAATATGTCTTTAGAGTATTAAAGAGAGGCGAGGAGCAAAATAACTATAGCGTATCCCGTCAAAATTCGAAGGATTTTTGGGAAACCAAAAAAATAAGACCGGATATCATTTTGGAAAAGGAAGGGAAAAAATATGTCCTTGACACCAAATGGAAAATATTGGATGAAGCATCTCCTTCGGATGATGATCTGAAGCAAATGTATGTTTACAATTTATATTTTAATAGTGAACGCAGCATTCTACTTTATCCCGATGTATGGAATCTCTCACCGAGATACGGCACATATAAATTGCAGCATTTGTTTGAGGGAAAGCCTGAAAAGGAAGCACACAAATGTGCAGTCGGCTTTGTAAAATTAACTGATCTGAGTGTCGAAGGAAATTCATTTTTGAGAAAGGATTTGTCGGAACAGATCGATGAAGTTTTAAAAGGGTTTAAATAAAGCAACTAAGTTTGATCTGATGAACGAAATTAAAAAAGAAAATATTAAGTCAGCTACCATAACGGTTTCATACGAAACGACTCGAAGTAAAGGCTCGAATGACTTTTACAACTTGCAAGATTTAAAAAAATGGTTGGACAATAATCCTTTGATTGCAGACCAATTGGGTTATGTAAAAAAGAAATAATGATTCAGTCCGCTTTGCGACCAACTCGGAAGCAATCGGTACTACAAACTAATTTCACCTTAAGTAGGTAGAAATCGCAACTGGACTCCTAAATAACGAAACAGAATTATTCATCGGGCATAGCTTTGCCCTGTGTTTTGTTATACCCCATATTCCCCTAAAATAGACGATTCTTAGTGGTATTTGCCATTGAGTATGGCATTTAGTTTTTAAACGTGCAAGTTTATTCCCTTGATTTTTTCCCCTCAAAAAAAGAAAGAAGGAATCGCTACCACGTTCCCAAAAGTGTACGTAATTTTTCAATAATAACAAAAATGGAGAAGGTTGGAAACGCCTGCAATGACGAGGCGAGAGAGCATGATATAACGGTTGAAGAAGTTTTAGCTACGGAGGAATTTAAAAACCTCAGCGAAGAACAAGCGAAGGAAGTTGTTGATTTTGTTAGAACAGTAAGTACGGTTTTTTATTCCCTCTATAAAAAGCAATACGAACCTGAAATTGTAATTGAAGACAATGAAACAAATAACAATTATGAACCAATAAAAAATGCAGCATGAAAGGATTAGTTTTATTCGATCAGTTTGCAAAAGGTAAATCGCAACACCTTAAGCGAACAAACAATTGTGTTATTTACACAAGGGTATCAAGTAAAGAACAAGAACTGGGTTACAGTTTGGAGACGCAACGAAAGGCGTGTGAAGAATACGCTAAGAAGCATCAATATTCTGTGATGGGAGTTTTTGGTGGAACTTATGAAAGTGCAAAAACGGATGAACGTAAGGAGTTTAACCGGATGCTTTCATTCGTAAAAAAGAGTAGAGAGAAAATCTCCTACATTATTGTTTACAGCGTTGACCGATTTTCTCGATCAGGTGCAAACGCAATTTACATTAAGGATCAACTTCGGGAACAAGGAATTTATCTTGTTGCGGTTACGCAACCCGGAGATGCTTCAACATCGAGTGGAGACTTCCAACAAAACATTCAAATTATTTTTTCGCAGTATGATAATCAGTTGCGAAGAGAAAAATGTATGGCAGGAGTTCGTGAAGCTTTAATGAAAGGAGAGTGGTGTCATAAAGCACCCTACGGATACGATGAAATTAAAGAGAACGGTAAACGTAAAATTGTACTGAATGAAAAAGGTAAACTTTTACAAAGGGCATTTCATTGGAAAGCAAATGAACGAATAACGCACACAGAAATTTCTGAACGATTAGAAGCACTCGGATTAAAACTTGACGAGAAGCGATTATCGGGATATTTCAGAAACCCTTTTTATTGTGGGCTTATGGCGCATTCAGCTTTGAAAGGACAATTGGTGGAAGGCAATCAGGAGAAGATGGTTTCAAAAGAGGTGTTCCTGAAAGTGAATGAAATTTTAAGCGAGAATAAGCACGGTTATTCATGCCACGAAGAATCGGAGCATATTCCTTTAAAGCGATTCTTACGGTGTGATCATTGTGGTTCCTTTATGAGGGGATACGTAGTAAAAGCCAAAAACCTGCCTTATTACAAGTGCAATACCAAGGGGTGCGGTAATAACAAAAGTGCAAGGGAAATCCACATCTTTTTCGAGAAGGTATTAGCTTCCTTCAGCTTGGTTGGAAATGACGCAATTAGGGGCTTTGTGGCGAAGCAAATCATGGCAAACTACAATAAGGAGCATAAAGAAAAGGATCAGTCAAAAGAGGGTTTAAAACGCCAAATTGTGGAGATTGAAAAGAAGCTCGAAAGGTTGGAGGAAAGGCTAATAAATGAGGAATTAACCCTTGAAATTTTCAATAAGTTCACAGAGAAATTAAAGCAGGAAAGGTTGGATTTGGAGAAGAACCTTGTAAAAACCCAAAAGAGGGTGTCGAACCTTGAAAATTGTGTAAATATTATAATGGACTTTGCTGCTAACCTCCCGAGAGCGTGGGGTTTGATGGCTTATAAGGACAAACAATTGCTTCAATTTTTACTCTTTCCTGAAGGAATCCGCTACAGCAAAAAAATTAACCAGTGTCGAACCACAAAAGTAAATTCTGTATTCACGTACATCACCCATTTGGTGCGGGATATGGCGGAAATAAAAATGGGGGATTCCAAACTATTGTTTGAAATCCCCCACTTGGTGGTACCCACTGGGATCGAACCAGTGACACAAGGATTTTCAGTCCTTTGCTCTACCAACTGAGCTAGGGTACCAACTGTATTAGGGTTGCAAATGTAAAAAAATATTTAATACAACAAAAAACTTTATTGGATTTCTACCATAAAATGTAAAACAACTCTGTTTAAAAGGCTGTTAAATTTTATTAAAATAAACAAAGGCATGCATTTTATTTATAGTTTCGTATGTTTTTTTGATAAAAACATCATGTTATGATCAGGTTAAAAAGAATAATTGCGATTTCATTTGTAATTTTCTTGTTGTGTCTTGTTTTCACAAACATAGCAACAAGCATTAGCGCATCTTTTTCAATTGTTCCTGCAAAAAAATTTCAATTAGTAAATGTTGACAAACAACATTCTCCGCTGTCTTCAGACTTTGTATGGGAATTAGTAGGAAATGATTCTTCCGAAGAAAACACACAACATTCCCCTGAGTTTATTGCTCCGGTTGATTTTTTCAACCTGCCGGTTTCAAATGCCGGCAAAGCAGCTTGTAGTTTAAGCAATAAAAATTTATTCGCAAAAATTAAGCAAAGTACATCAGAACCCTGCTTTCTGATGAATTTCCGTATCTAACCTTTTTCTTACAACTATCGATTGTTATAAAAACATTCCATGACACGCTTTTGCGCCGGAACCTTGTTTTTATTTATCACATCCATCAGCTAACGCGAAAGAGCTTGTGCTCATTTCTTATTAATTATATTAAAAAATTTATTGAAAAAGCTTGGTGTTGTTAGTTAATTTGGTTAGGTGTTTAACTGCAATCCAGGATGAGGCACAGGTATTACCTGTGCCTTTTTAATTTACAGGAAATAAGATCAGTAGCTGATTTTCTGTACTTTTGAAACATTTCCGGAAGGATACCATCAACGAATACCTGTTAATCGAATGAACCTAGCAATAGATATTGGAAACACAAGAATAAAATCCGGTGTATTTGAAAACAATACATTAAAGGAATTTTTTATTTTTCAGGATACTTCTCAATTGCTTCAGTCGCCACTTTTCTCCACCTATAAAATTACGGAATGCATTGTAGGCTCAGTAGTAAACAACATTGATGCAATGGTAGAGGAATTGTCAAAAAAAATCAGTGTTACCCTTTTTACGAATGAAACGCTGACACCTTTAAAAAATTTATACAAAACGGCTCATTCTTTAGGAAGCGACCGACTTGCAGCAGCAGTAGGCGGAAACTCATTATTTCCAGGTAAAAATATATTGGTAATTGATGCGGGAACTTGTATCAAATACAATTTTGTAAATGCCCGCAATGAATACCTGGGTGGTGGAATTTCTGCCGGCTTGCAGATGCGGTTTAAATCCCTTCATACTTTTACTTCTCGTTTGCCGTTGTTGGAAATTGATGAAAATTATGATAAACTGATCGGCACCACGTCAAATGAAAGTATTTTATCGGGAATACAATTGGGAACATTGGCAGAAGTAGAGGGCTTTATAGAACAATATAAAAAGCATTTCCCTGATATAAATGTTCTTATTACCGGTGGAGATGTTAAATTTTTTGAGAAAAGGTTAAAAAAGCCCATCTTTGCCGATTCGTTTTTGATCCTGAAAGGATTGAATGCGATTTTGGAATTTAATTTAAATAAGAAGTAAGTATGTCCGTCATAAAAATCAGTTGTCAGTTAAAATTAGTTCTTATCTTTTTTTTTATCGTTTATGCCGCTCCGGTTTTTATGCTTGCACAAAGCAATAATACGAGCTCCCCTTATTCCCGTTACGGAATTGGGGATTTATCAGGAAAAGGATTTGCCCAGGGATTTGCAATGGGTGGATCGAACATTGCTTTACAAAACGATTCTGTGCCTTTATTCTTTATTAATTCCGGAAATCCTGCTTCCTATTCCGGCATCCGTTTAACCACAGCAGAGTTGGGGCTGAATTATTCAGCCGTAAGACTTGTCAATAACACTACCAATCAACTTGTACACAATGCATCACTGGCTTATGTTGCTCTCGCATTTCCAATAAAAAAATGGTGGGGAAGCAGTATTGGTCTGATGCCGTATAGTTCGGTAGGGTATGCTATTGTTGATCATAAATTATTGGACAATATAGGAAGTGTGGATTATTTATATGAAGGAAGCGGTGGGGTGAATCAGTTTTATTGGGGTAATGCAGTAAAGCCATTGTACGGGCTTCCGGGTGCATTTTTGAAATCTAAAAAATATAAACGTCTTTTGGCAGAAAACAAAAAAGAAGAAATTAACCGGATATTACAGCGCAAAAGAAGGGCACAGGCTTTATCATTAGGAGCGAATATCTCTTACCTTTTTGGAAATATAGAAAATTCAAAACGTTCTATTTTTTATGGGAACCCTGTCTTGTTTAATACCAGATCAAATACTTCTTCAAGGTTTAATGATGTTTACTTTGATTATGGAGTGCAGTATGCTTTTACAATCGATAGTCTTCATGGTCGCGATTTAAGAGACAATGTAAAAATAATGATGGGTGCTACGTTTAGCGCTCAGGCGGATATAAATGCCCGTGTGGATACACTGACTTACAGTTACTATTATGGTACGAGCGGAGAGGAAATTTTAAGGGATACCGTGAAGCAAACAACGGATACAAAAGGATCTGTTCGGTTTCCTTTGTCTTTTGGTTTTGGATTAGGTTTTAAAAAAGGAGATCGTTGGTTTATTACGGCTGATTTTGCCATGCAAAACTGGAGCTCCTACCAGGCATTCAATCAAGGACAGGGTTTAAAGAACAGTATGCGAATCTCTGCAGGAGTTCAATACATACCCAATTCGCAGTTTTTCAATTCAAAGAGATTGATTTCCGGTTATCATAAACGCATCCAGTACAGGGCAGGAATTCGTTATGCAAAAACAGCACTGGAACTTAAGAACACGCAGTTAAATGAATATGCAATAAGCATTGGGACCGGGCTACCCGTTGGTAGAAACTTTTTAATGCAGAGTTTTTCAATGGTAAATATCGGATTGGAAATAGGACAGCGTGGATCTGTTTCGAATGGCTTGATACGTGAAGATTTTTTCAAAGTAAGTGTTGGATTTACACTTAATGATCGTTGGTTTGTTAAACCTAAAATTGATTAATTCATTTAAACTCATATAGCCTGAGCAAGTCGCGCATGAAATCATTTTTTTTAATTTTTTTTGCCGGACTATTTATTCTAAGCATGATTGCTTGTGAAAATAATATTGCTCAAATAAATGTACTTACAGCAGCCGATGAATTACCTGTTGAATCAGGAAAAAATGTAGAATATATTTACAGCGACTCAGCCATTGTCCGGGCAAAGCTAAACAGTTCCC
>CAZMRM010000029.1:0-13465 GCA_964568515.1 uncultured Chitinophaga sp.
TGTTCGTCCGACTGAGAAATTTTGTACACATTGTAGCTTCATATGTGCGCACTGTTGTTAGACATTCAATGCGTCGCATTAATACGAGTGCCAGATCGTCATTGTTTTTAATACTTTAAACATTTAGCTATACAATAAAAACAAGCAATGACCTGAAAGTTGGTGCAGAACTCACCTCCAGCTATCTGCCTTTGATTAAAGGGAAATCGGTTGCTATTGTCGCCAACCAGTCATCTCTCATAAAAAAAACTCACCTTGTAGATAGTCTACTGTCCTTGGGAATTAAAGTAAAAAAAGTGTTTTGTCCCGAACATGGTTTTCGTGGTTTGGTGGATGCCGGAACAACCGTGAATACAGAAAAGGATTCTGCTACGGGACTCAGCATCATTACCTTGTATGGAAAAAATAAAAAACCGTTGCCACAGGACCTGACCAATGTGGATGTGGTAATTTTCGACATACAGGATGTCGGGGTACGGTTTTATACCTATTTATCCACGCTTCATTATGTGATGGAAAATAAAAAAGAACTCCTTGTGCTGGACCGCCCCAATCCTCATGGCTATTATATTGATGGCCCTGTGTTGGAACCCGCTTATCATTCTTTTCTGGGGATGCATCCGGTACCGCTTGTTTATGGAATGACGATAGGAGAATATGCGAAAATGATCAATGGTGAGGGTTGGTTAAACAATCATGAAAAGTGCAACCTGAAGATCATTTCAATTGAAGGGTATACACACAAGGATCTGTATGAATTACCGGTTCGCCCTTCTCCAAACTTGCCTAATATGACCTCTGTTTACCTGTATCCCAGCCTGGGATTGTTTGAAGGGACCGTTGTTTCCGTTGGAAGAGGTACTGATTTACCCTTTCAGGTAATCGGACATCCTGCTTTGCAAAATACAAATTATAGCTTTACCCCTGTGTCCAAATCTGTTGCAAAAGAACCAAAATACAAAGGTGTAGAATGTCATGGTTATAACCTCGTTGACTTTGGTTCCCAGTACATGAAAAACTTAAAAAAGATCTATCTGTTCTGGTTAATTGGCACCTATGGTTCAACACCCGACAAAGAACATTTTTTCGACCAGAACTTTAATTTCCACGCGGGAAATGCAACATTAAAGCAACAAATAAAGGAGGGCAAATCAGAAGATGAAATTCGCAAAACCTGGCAACCCGCCATTCAAACTTTTAAAACCATCAGAAAAAAATACCTTCTCTATCCGGATTTTTGATCTGATGAATTCAACGTCCTTTCCCTTTTTGTTATCATCCTATCCTATTTTTTCTGTTGGAAATATGCCCTGGATTCCACTTTTTTGTAAAGAGGAATATGGTTTGATTGCTTATTACTATAGAGGTTATTAACAGTATTAACAATTGATGAATTACCTGAATTCATTGAAGAAGAAACAGTAATTAACATCTAACTGTTCATTACTTTTAAGTACTTGTTCATTACTGCATACAATGTGGATTATGTTTGTATAACAATAAACCATCTGAATTATGAAAAGGGCAGGACATGTAGTTGTATCTATATTATTCCTAATCATTCCTTACTGGAGTTATTCCGGTAATGGAGTAGATGATGAAGTAAAAAAAGAAAAAATTGTTTCCACCTTCAATATGGAAACTTTTTTTGTGAAAGAGGACGGGTTTTTATGTTGGACAGCAAAAGAAGAGCATGGTTCCTTGCCTTATGTTGTAGAGCAGTATATATTTGATAAATGGGTGCCCGTAGGAGAAGTAAAAGGAATCGGCACCCCTGATCCAAATTCATATGCCATACCTGTTACACTCAATAGCGGAGAAAATAAATTCAGGATCCGACAAAAAGGATATGATCAAATGACCCGTTTTTCAAATGCCATTACCTATTATTCAAAAAGAGAAGCCGTTACTTATAAAGTAACGGATGACAATCAAACCGTTGTTTTTTCCGGAGAGACTTTTTTCATGGTCTACAATCCTTATGGTGCAGTGATCAAACAAGGATATGGCAACTCATTGAATATTTCTGAATATCCTAAAGGATATTACTGTTTGATCTATGATAATAGATTAGGAGGATTTGAAAAGAAGAAAGTACTCTTTAAAAATTCTTTTTATCCGATCGTGGTCAATCCTGTTAACTTGTTCGGTAAAAGGAAGATCTAATCAATAAGATCATCCACCAATAAATAAGCTGCACAATTGCAGTTTATTTTCTTTCACCGATCTGTTGTCTCCACATCGCATAATACAAACCCCGTTGCTCCACAAGTTCATTATGTTTTCCGGATTCAACGATGTTCCCTTTTTCCAAAACAATTATCTTATCAGCATGCATGATAGTGCTTAACCTGTGTGCAATAATGATCGTAATTTGATTTCTGTTGATGGACAAATCACGTATTGTTTTACTGATCTCGTCTTCCGTAAGCGAATCCAAAGCAGAAGTTGCTTCATCAAACACCAGTAAAGATGGCTTTCTCAACAAGGCTCTGGCGATGGATAAACGTTGTTTTTCACCACCGGATACCTTCACCCCTCCTTCTCCGATCATTGTATCAATGCCTTTGTCGGCTCTGGATAACAATGACTGACAGGCTGCTTTATGCAATACTTCCAGGCATTCGGCATCACTGGCATTTGGTGCAACAAACAGAAGGTTTTCTTTTATTGTTCCTGCAAATAATTGCGTATCCTGTGTAACAAAACCAATATGGGCTCTGAATTGGTCCATATCTATTGCGTTACCAGAAGTGCCATTATACAAAATTTCACCTTCCTGGGGCTGGTACAGGCCTACCAGCAATTTTACCAGGGAAGTTTTACCAGATCCGGATGGACCAACAAAAGCAATCGTCTCCCCTTTTTGGGCATGAAAAGAAATATCATTCAACGCTTTGGTGGATGCCGACTGATGTTTAAAAGCAACATGGCTGAACACCAGGTTTTCAATTGACTGAATGGCTATCGGATAATCAGGACGTTTTTCTTTGGGTGTATGAAGTATAGCCTGAAAATTCTCAAGAGAAACTTCTGTCTCCCTGTAAATATTAATAATATTCCCTAACTCCTGTAAAGGACCAAAAATGAAGAAAGAGTAGATTTGGAGAGAAAACAGGTCACCCAATGTTAGTGTATCTGCAAAAATGAGGTAAAGCAATAAAAATAAAATCGAGCTTCGTAATAAATTTACGAATGTTCCCTGGATAAAACTGATACTACGGACATAACGCACTTTTTTTAGCTCCAGGCCCAGAATTTTCAGCGTAATTCCACCTAAACGGTTAATCTCCTGATCCGCAAGACCAAGACTTTTCACCAACTCAATATTTCGTAAGGATTCTGTTGTTGATCCCGCAAGTGAGGTGGTTTCTCCGACTATCTTTTTTTGTATTTTTTTGATGCGTTTACTCAGTACGGATGTAATAAAACCCAAAACCGGGACTGCTGCAAAATAAACAACAGCAATGAGCCAGTGAATGGAAATAGCATAAACCATAACAAACAGGACCCCCACAACTGAAGTAAACAAAATGTTCACAAAGGCATTGATCCATTTTTCCACATCGGTTCTTACTTTCTGTAGTTTGCCCAATGTTTCTCCGCTTCGCTGATCTTCAAATACCTGATAAGGCAGCTCCAGGGAATGTTTTAACCCGTCGGAATAGATCTGTGCCCCCAACTTTTGTGTGATAACGTTTACATAGTATTCCTGAAAATTCTTGGCAATACGGGATATCATCGCTACTCCCATCGAAATCAGAATAAGCATTCCAACTCCCTTGATAAAACCGGCTTTGGTGTATTCATCAGCATGCGTGGCGTAGTCATCCACAATTTTTTTGAAGATCCAGGGATCCAGAAGGGAAAAGATCTGGTTAAAACTGGCCAGCACCAGAGCCAGCACAATCAATCCTTTATAGTTTTTTAGGTAATTCAGTAATAATTTCATAAGACAGAAGCTAAAAGTAAGCAAATGTAGGAACAATATTAAATGTATATACATACATTAAAAATCTTTCAAAAATTGTTCATTTGAGAAAAACCTTTAGATTTGTTTTCCGTTAGAATGATAAATATTAACGACTAACACAATATTTTTACTAACGAATGAAAACCAACGATCATATTAAAACAGAGAGCAGGGAAACAAGAACTTCAATTATCAGCCAAAGAGAGGATGGAATTGTGCAGATGAATTTACAACCGGTAGACGAAATTGAAGTGGAAGATGCAAAAAATACTGCACTTGCTGTAAAACATTTTATGAAAGACAAAAAGGTTGCCTTGCTGGCAATCATTGATCATTATGTATCGATGGATAAAGATGTCCGTGAATTCTGGGCCAGCGATATACCAGAGAATCTTATCAAATGTGAAGCTTTTGTCATTGAAAACGTATCCATGAAAATGATCGCTAAATTTTACATTCTTTTTAATAAACCAAAACGACCCACTCAAATATTTTCTTCAGAAGAAAAAGCAGTTGCCTGGTTAAACGAATTCAAGGATTAATCCCATCTCTTCTTTTTACTGCACCCCCATCACATCTTTTCTGCCAGCTTTATCAACATTTCTTCATTTATTTCATGTTTTCCTTTAAACTGATGCATTTCAAACGAAAGACCCTTGGACGAAAGTACTTCTTTCAATGAGCGGAGCTGCTCCTCCTTTATAAATTCATCGTTATCCCCCACAACATAATGCATTTTAATAGCGGCAAATTGCTCTTTGGAAAATTCCAGTTCGGGTGGCACGCTCCCTGCCCAGAGAACCAGTGAATCAAAAGATCTTTTTTTAGAAGTGATCCATCTGCAAACAGTGGAAGTTCCTTGTGAAAAGCCAACCATAATGATCCTGACAGGTCGATGAGCCAGCATTTGCATCACTTCTTCGTAGACCATCTCCAGGTAATTCACATAATCCAAAATATCTTCTTCTCTATCCTCTTTGGTCATCCAGGAAGCAACAACTCTTCCTGAGAATTTTTCCCAATAAAACCGATGCAGTCCTTCAGGTGCAATAATCAGGTTTTTCCCGTTTTCCAACACCAGAAATTTTTTTAAAAATTGACTGGCCAGCTGGCCATAACCATGACAAACAAACCAAACAGATTCAATCTCTTTTCCGGCCTCTCCCAGAATAAAATAGCGAGCTGTTTTAGGGACAGTAATATTCTTTTGGTGCATAAGAGCAGGGAATAGTAAAATTAAAAAGCACCAATCCGTGGACCGATGCTTTTTAATTTATATAAAACGATTATTTTAATCTACAATGATCACTAAGTATTTAGAAGCACTCCAGAATTCGTCCGGATTCAAGATTGTCAGCTTTTCAGCTCTTCCGTCTTCACCTTCAATTCTATATGATTCAACAGGATGTGTTGTGATCAATTTTGCTTTTTTTGCACCGATGGTGATGGAACTTGTTGCGGAGATATCCACTTTAGTAAAATATTGTTTATTAAAATCTTCTTTCACTTTTTGCGTTTTTCCTAACCCGATAAATCCACCTTCTTTCGTTAATACACCATTCTTTGTCAGTTCTTTTGCAGTTCCAAAAGTATAATAAGCCGTATTCAATTTCTCTGTTTTAGACTGGGATTCCTGAGTTGCTTCCTGATAACTGGTATTTAAATTTGTCATTGCAACATTTAATTGTTCCAGCTGATTTTTCAAATCATTGATTTGAGCATCTTTGGATTCAATATCTGCAGATAAACGTGTAATGAATTGTTCCAACTCCGCACTTTTATTTTTAGATTGTGCCAATTGATTTTTCATTGCAGCCAAACGTTGTTTGTTCTTATTCATGATGTCATACATCTGTTGAATATCATCAACGATCTGATCTTGTTTTGCTTTGCGGGTTTCAGCTGTTTTGCTATTGGTTGAAACTATTTTCTCTTTTTCTTTGATAGCATCTAGGTTTGCTTGTATTTCATTGTATCCCTGGATAAACGATTGTATACTGGAATCCTGATCTTGGATCCTAACCTGATATCCCCCATTAACCGCTCTTAGGCTGTCTTCTGCAGTTAAGACGCCTTCGTGTTTGGATTCATTTCCACAACCGAATGCTAATGGTAACAGAGCGATCAAATAAATTATTTTTTTCATAAGATTATTTTTTTGTTTTGAAATTGTTTTGTTGTCATGATTAATCTAAGAACTATACCAAACAAAGTTTCTGAATAAGCAATGCATAATTATACCCGCATTAAGCCCGATTCAGTAAGATTTGAGTAGTATTTTTCCGACACAAAACTACAATTAATTACGACATAACATGTAGATTTTTTTGCTCATTATTCCACATCTGACGTATAAATATGGGGATCCAGAATTTCAAGTATATCCTGTATTTTATAAACCATTCGATTATCCCGGTTGGAAAGAATAATAACAGTTGTTTTATCAGCCGGACGTCTGAAAAACAAGGTATTGTAGCCATGCCACCATCCGTTGTGATAAATGGCCTTGTTCCCTTTGCCGTAGTCCATTAAGCGCCAGCCATAACCATAATTCCGCTGCCCTTTGTGTTCATTACTGTATCCGGTAAAAGCTTCCTCAATTGTTTCTTTTTTCAATAATTTTTCAGAATAAAGGGCCTGATCCCATAATAACAGATCACCCACGGTTGAATATATTCCTTTGTCTCCCAGTACCTCATCTGCAAAATCCTCCTCCTCTGGCTTACCTGCCCCTGTATGCCCCGTCGTTTTATTTTTATGCATCGCATCCCGTTCCGGACTGTGCACCCAGGTATTGTTCATTCCCAGTGGTTTAAAGATGCGCTGTTCCATAAAGTCCGAATAGCTTTGACCTGAAACCTTTTCAATAATCAATGTTAACAATGCATAATTGGTATTACAATAAGCAAATTTCCGGGCGGGTATAAAATACGTTGGTGGCTTTTCATTCATCATCATGTTCAACAAATTAGCATTATTGAGTATGGTGCCCTTGTAACAATTTTTTGAATCACAATAAGGTTCTCCAAAATAAAGGTAATTGCCTAAACCGGACCGGTGGGTCAACAGATCATGGATCGTAATATTTTTGTACGGTAAGCCCGGAAAATATTTTTGAAGCGTATCGGTCAGTTTTAATTTCCCTTCATCTTTAAGCAGGAGAACGGCTCCTGCCGTAAGTGTTTTTGAGGTGGAAGCCAGTTGAAAAGCAGAGTTCAACGTTAAAGTATCCTTCTTTTTTACATTGGAATATCCATATGCAAATTCATAAATTATCTGACCTTGTTGTGCAATGAGTGCAACACCATTAAAACGTCCTTTCCTGGATCTTTCTTTAAACAATTCTGCAAGAGCCCTTGCCTTTTCAGTGGCATGGATCTCTTTTAAAATTCTATTGAGACTATCATTGGAAACCGGCTTTGCCATCGCTTCTTCGCCCTGACCGGCAGGCTTATTATTGGAGCAAGAAAATAAAACAAATACACAAAAAATAATAGAAAAAATCAATCTGCACATGAGGAAATAAGCTTTAGTAAAAAAATAATTTATCTGCGTTTTTCAACGGCCTCCTGAACAATCAGCTCCCGCCCTTTTATTTCTTTACCATTTAAACTTTCTATTGCTTTGAGTGCATCTTCTTTTTTTACCATTTCCAAAAATGCAAATCCCTTGGATTCCCAGGTGATCGTATCATAAACTATTTTTGTTGAAACAACTTTTCCAAACTGAGCAAACAAGCCTTCCAGTTGCATTTCATTAATGGACGAATCCAGGTTCTTTATAAATAATTTCATTCAGACTACATTTGAGATATAAGAAACAGCCTTAAAGTTACCACTTCTTTTTTAAAATACTTTGCTTTTATTAACGTTAACAAATGTATTTTTTTAATTTCTTTTTAGTTAACTTTGAACGACTATAATTCCAACATGAAAAAGTTAATAACCTCTGTTTGCCTCTTTTATGTTGCTCTTTCTGCGATCGGGCAAGTTGACGATATGGATTATTCAAAAAACGGTTCACGCAAAAACGTTACGGACCGCATCACTGCATCTGTCAGTATGGGAGCAATGACAGGTTTTTCCAAGCGTTCATCCACTTATTCCTATAGCTACAATTCCACTTATATAGCACCTGCTATTGGTTATCAGCTTACAAAAAAATTCACACTGAATGCCGGATTCATTCATTATACCATTCACAATCCTTTTCTGAATGAATTACAGCATAACACCAACATCCCTTATTCAGGAAATTTAATTCAAATAGAAGGAAACTATCAGTTCAATGAAAGAATGACGGTTTCCGGTGGTATTTTATACAACATCCGTCCGGGTTTATCCAAACAAACAAATTACAAAGCAGCTACCTTAGGACTGGATTATAAAGTTGCACCACATACAACATTCAGTATCAGAACAACGGTTATACAAGGAAATTCGTTTGTTCCCAACGAACAAGGACCTTTCAATAAGGCAGGCTTTTTTCCGGCTGGCAGGATGTATGATCCCTTTTACAATTCACCGTTTAACTTTTAATCCTCACTTTTATATTATGAAACTACTACTTGGTGCGATGATTACTGTTTTTTTAAATGCTTCCAATTGCTCTTCTGATCAACGTTTTAAAGAAATAAAATTTGGAGAAGGCGGAGGATTTACCGGTGCTGTAACAGAGTTTCGCTTAAAAGAAAATGGAGATATTTACCGTTACAATTCAATGGATAAAGAAGAACAACTGATTAAATCGATCCCCGCAGAAGAATTAAAAATTGTTCGGGAAAAGCTGTCAAAAGTATCAAAAGAAGCTCTGCAGATCGACCATCCTTACAACATGTATTATTTTATACAAATTGATACCATAAGAGCAACCTGGGGAGATCCGGCATTCAAAGCATCACCCGAACTGCTTGATCTTTACAATTATCTGGATGCAACCGCAACTAAAAAATAACATTACTTATATGAATCTAATTAAGTCACCGGTACATTGAAGAAAATATCCGTATAATTCCTTAATTGATTTTGTGATTTTTTAGTCCAAGATTATGATCTATCCATCCGATTAAATCAATATCATTAAAGATCAGATTTTCCAGTTTATTATCACGCAAAGGAATCAGTTCATCACGGAAATAACTGAATAATTGCACTTGCTCCTTTTTAGTTTCAGATCGAAGAAATAAATTGAGGTATTTCAAAAAGAGATTTTCAAACTGATAAACCCTCTTCTTTTTATAAAGAAAACGATAGGTGGACTTAATAAGACTAGGAAGAATCAGATGATTCTTTAATTCAAAATGAATTAACAGATACAGAATATGAACCACGTATAAAATATCGTCCCGTTGTTGTGTATGATCGTTTAAAATATCGTTGCACCATTTCAACGAATCCTTATACTTACCCGCACCAAAATATACACATGCAACATTTGACCTTGCTACAAGTTTAAAGGAAGGAGAAATATGGCTTTCAAATTTCTTTAATCCTTTTTCAATCTCTTTAATATAAGGAAGTACGGTTTCATATTCCCTGAATTGAAGAGCAATATCAGTAATGCAGGTATAATACACTTCAAATATTTTTACTTCTACATCATTTGTAACCACTTTTTGCTTAGTGACCGAAGGGATCATGATGATTTTTTTAAGCATAAACTCCGCTTCATTCTTGTTTTTATAAAAACGCTCAACTATAAAAACATTGAGTGCATAAATATACAGATTCACATTATCGGATATCTGATGCTGGTGCTGGTCAAAAATAGAGATTAACTTGAGGCAGTATATACGCCCTTTCCGGGACTCACGAAGAATTCTGCAGTATTTCATTTTTGCAAGCAGATAATATATATTCGCCTCCTGGGAATCGATCATTGAAAAGTTACGGAAATAAGAATTATCATTGATTTTGTTCAACAACTGCAATTCTTCTATATTCTTTACCGGCCCTGTTTGTCTTCGTTGAAATAATAATTCATCACGTAATTGGGTGTAGATGATCCTTGTCTTTAACTTATTTATATTCTTAAAAAGTTCATCATAATAGCTTTCCAGCTCCGGACGTGTAATGCATTCATTATTATATCTGATATTTTTTTTTAATACGATCAATGAAATGATATGTTCAAACCTGTTGTATTTTTCTGAAATCACTTTGGCTTTTTCTATCATGTTAAGACTCTGCTTGTCCAGTCTTTTTTCTGAAAGTATACGTGCAATGTTACTGTACTTACTGATGAGTCTGTCAGCAGAGGAATCTTTATGATAGATATCCAGACATTCCAGGATGAGATTATACAAATAATTTTTTTGGGCTGAAAAATGCTTACTGAACGACGCATCTTTGATTTTCCCTTTCAGCTTTTTATTGTCGTAAGTTGTTAGCTTATCTATCGCTTCAAAAAGCTTTACATAATTATTTTTTCCTGAGGTGACATGGCGGGAAGCGTAGATTTTAAAAAATCTTTTTTCATTTCCTGTAAGGGATTTAATCAGATCATAAAGCACATCACGTTGCTTCATTTTACACCGGTTTCAAAATAATAGTTATTCATGTCCAGATCTTTTATTCAACAATTCACACGTTTATATTGTTGAAGATAATGAATTTTACTTCTAAAATATAATCCTATTGCTGGTTTAAGAAATAAAAGCGGCTGTTGAGAGGTTTATAGCACTTGGGAGGAGCTTGTATTTACTATAAGGTGCCATCCGACAGTTATCGGATGGCACCCTCTGCTTTATTTTAGTAAGCAACTATTATTTTTCTTGTTAAAATTTGATCGCCTGATTTAATCTTCACGAAGTAAACTCCACTGGATTGAGTATGCAGATCAATGATTAATTCAGAACCTACGATTGAGTTATTGCTATAAACAATTTCTCCCAAAGAATTTAAAACCATTGCTTCATTTCTTTCGGTAGAAGGGAAAATTACATGAACAACATCCTTTGTCGGACTTGGAAATACCAAGATCTCTTTTGAATCAACTGCTGTTTCTTCATTGATATCGGTTGATATTTCCGGAAAAAAACCGGATATATCAAAATATCCCAGGGATCCATAATCCGAATATCCGGTATTTAATGGATTTCCGTACCCAACACCGTCAATCTCGATATAGTAAGTTCCAGCTGCTAATTTCTGTGCAATAGTGGCATTCAGTCCTGCGGGATTGGACAGGGCCAATTCAGTTCCTTTACTATCTAATAAACGTGCTTGTATATCCAGATCAGGATGATCCAGAAAATCATCTGCCGGATTGATATCAAATTTCACATCTCCGCCTGATGTTGTAAATGTAAAAACATCTTTGTCGGTTCTTTGCTCAATAATACCCCAATTATCAGTCGCATCAACGGTTCCTGCTCCATTTGTTTTCAGTTTGGTAGCACCGGTGATGGTATTGCTATGCTGATCAACTTTAAAACCGGCTTTTATATATCTGGTGATCGTTTGCACATCATCCTGGGAGGTATTTGTAGCACCGGTATATTCTCCTTTACTAAACTGGGAGATGGGACGTTTTGTTGGCCCGTAGGAAGCTCCCATGATAGGGCCCCATTGACCATGACCTAAATAATAGTCCTGCCCTGTTTTGCTATCTCCATCATGCTGTAAACCTACCGTATGACCAAATTCATGGACACCTGTTTCTGCTTCACCTTTAAATTCCTGGTTAAAATAAGCCCAGCAAGGATTGCCTTTTCCATCGCTAAATGATCCAATGTAAGCAACTCCTCCGAATTGAGGTGCCGCTGTTTTTGTAGTGGTATAAATGCACATCATCCGTTGATCTTTTGGTGCATTGTCATATCTGGCCCTGATTGTTGTCACATTTACCTGATAGGGACTATAGTCTTCCGCAACCATTTTCCAGGCATTGGTAATGTTTTGAGGATTTTGAGTTGCCCAATTCAATGCAGCAGCATTAATTGTATTTCCGCCATTCCATTCACTTTTAGATACTTCTCCATCAAAGTCAAGGTACAAAACACCTTTTGCTTCAGGCATACTTTCATGCTGAGGGATCACCATTCCTTTTTGAGCCGAAATGATTTCTTCGGAAGTATATTCCCGCTGAGGGGCAGCCTCTTCTGCGGAAAAATCAATCTCATCCCAACCTATAATTTTTGTTATGTCGGTCGGGGTTATAACTACATTACCACTTTTATCCGTACTTAAATCATATGCTTCTTTTGTTTTCAAAAAAAGAATATGTCCCTCGATCGTTTTATCGTTCCCATAAAAAGCAAAGGTAGCCTGCTCATAGCCTTTCACCCCTCCTATTACTTTATAATCACCCTCTTCAAAGGTGTTTATATTTACTTCGATCTCCAATGATCTGGTAGCATTCAATACAACAGGCACGATATTTTTACCCGGCATTACGTTCATATTCCTGAATTGTTCTGTAAATGTTTTTACATTCCCAAGAGAATAGCTTGAGTTTAGTTGCTGAGCAGTCATTAGATGACTGAATATCATCGTCAGCAGTAAGGCAATTAATTGTTTCTTCATGGCAGTCAGATTTAAGAAGTTGTTTGTTCATATATTATTATACAATCCCTACCTATACTAATAAAAAAAGCTAATTGAATTACTCAAGTAGCTCTTGGGGTTTAGATTTGGGTTTAGAGAACTTAATATGAATCTCTGAAAGAATTTTGTATAAATGTTAAAAATATTTTACAGAAATTAAGGAGTCTGTTTTTTTGGATTTTCATGCCATATCAACACAAACAACTCATTATCAACAAAATAACATTTTATTTTTTTGTGTTTTTAAAAAGTCTGATCCTATTATCGAAAATTACTGGGGAGGTATCAAAGCAGGAAAAGTACCGCTTTTACAAAACAGGCCTGCTTCCCGGTTCCACTCAAAAATGACAACACCCGATATTTGCAACCCTATTCAACTAACGTTAATCCAAATGTCACATCCAGTTTCAGCTTCGCATTTATTTTTGCATTATCTTTTACTAACCCTTTTATGACAGGTGTTTCCCCTTTCTTTGCCAATGCATGGATATGGGTTTCTGTTAAGGGTTTACCCATAAACTCAAAGGGTAAACGAAAATTACAACCAGATTTCCAGGCACTACAGCCATATGCGGTTCCTCCTTTAAGGATGTTCCCGGTTTTACATTTAGGACATACAACCGGCTTGTTTTCTTTTGCTTCTTTTGACTCCCTGGGTTGCTGTGCGACTTCTTTAAATACGATTTCGCAGGCATCCGTTAATTCCAAAACCCCATCCTTCTTTCCTGACGGTGTTTCCAGCCCCCTTACACTTGCTGTTTTTCTTTTTTTGATAAGTGTGGTCAACTGAGTTTCTGTTAATTTTTTACCCATCACTTCAAATGGAATTTTGAAAATACAACCATTTTTAAACTCACTGCAACCAAAAGCAGTTTTTCCTTTTAACATGCTTCCATTTTTACATTTAGGGCATTGGAGTATTTCTTCCTTTTGAGCCGGTGCTGAA
>CAZMRM010000029.1:13475-16984 GCA_964568515.1 uncultured Chitinophaga sp.
AAGCGGCAATCCTGATCCGCGGAGCGCTTTCATTTTTTACCTGAATAACCAATCCACTCACCATTTCTTTCATTTCCTGCAAAAAGGCTTCGGCCGGGTAATCCCCTTTTTCAATTTGTCTTAACTTAAACTCCCATTTTCCGGTCATTTCAGCCGACTTCAGGAGTTCATTATTGATCACTCTTATTAATTCCATTCCGGTAACAGTAGGTACCACATTTTTTCTTTCCCTTCTGATATAGTTTCTTCTGAATAAAGTTTCGATTATGGCTGCTCTGGTGGAAGGACGTCCGATACCATTATCTTTCATTAAATCCCTGAGTTCTTCATCATCCACTTGTTTTCCGGCTGTTTCCATCGCCCTCAGTAATGTCGCTTCTGTATATGACTTTGGTGGTGATGTTTTACCTTCTGCTAAAAAAGCATCATGCGGACCACTCTCGCCTTTTTCAAAAGCGGGTAACAGCTGGGTATCTTCTTTTTCGTCCTCATCCATCACTTCTTTATTATATACCACCCGCCAACCCGGATCCAGTATTTGTTTTCCGTTGGCTTTGAATTCGATTTCTTTCACCACCCCTAAAACGGTAGTGTTTAACACCTCACAATCGTGATAAAATACTGCAATAAACCGCTTCGCGATCACATCATACACCTGTGCCTCATTTCCCGACAATCCCTGAGCATTCACTCCTGTAGGGATAATGGCATGATGATCGGTCACTTTTTTATCGTCAAATACCTTGGATGATTTACGGATGGGTGCTTCCAGCAATGGCCTTACCAAAGGCTGATAATTATTTAAATTTGCAAGGATACCCGAAACTTTAGGGTATAAATCGGTAGGTAAATAAGTGGTATCCACCCGTGGGTAAGTGACCAGTTTTTTTTCATATAAATTCTGAATCACTTTGAGTGTGTCATCGGCCGAATAGCCAAACTTCTTATTACACTCTACCTGTAAAGCGGTCAGATCAAAAAGACGCGGCGCTGTTTCCTTCGCCTTTTTTGTATCTACAGAAGATATATGGAACAGCTCCTCTTTGATGCCCGCCAATATTTCTTCTGCAGCTGTTTTTTGCTGCTCATCAAACCGATCTCGTGTCGCATTAAAGATGACATCCCTATACCTGGTTTTTAACTCAAAAAAGACAGCCGGCTTAAAATCATTGATTTCCAGCTGACGTTTTACAATCATTGCCAATGTTGGAGTTTGTACTCTTCCTATAGACAGCACCTGTTTTCCATTACCATATTTAATTGTATATAACCGGGTGGCATTCATCCCCAAAAGCCAGTCAGCCGCTGCTCTTGAATATCCTGCATAATAAAGGCTTTCGTATTCTTTTCCTTCCCTGAGTTTTTTGAATCCTTCTCTGATGGCTTCTTCTGTTAATGAGGATATCCACAAACGTTTCAGAGGCTTCTTACAATTTGTCTTTGAAAATATCCAGCGTTGGATCAATTCTCCCTCCTGGCCGGCATCACCACAATTAATGATTTCTTCCGCACGTTCAAACAAACCGGAAATAATATTAAACTGTTTCTCGATCCCTTTATCATTCTTTAGTTTTATCCCAAATTTTTGTGGAACAATAGGAAGCATGTTCAAATTCCATTCGCGATAGGCAGAATCATATTCATGAGGCTCTTTTAACTCACACAAATGCCCAAAACTCCAGGTTACCTGATATCCATTTCCTTCAAAATATCCTTCTTTGCGTTGCTTTGCCCCCAGCACTTCTGCAATTTCTCTGGCAACACTTGGTTTCTCTGCTATGCAAACTTTCATATCTTTCGGGTTACTTATCCTTAAACATATGTAAAAATAAGCATGTCCCTACTCCATACGGCAAAATGATGTCAGGTTTTATTAACATCGTTTTTCAAATCACATTTCGAATGTTATTTTTACATCAAATAATATCTTAAATTTATGAAAAACATCATTTTATCACTTTCACTTTTTCTTTTAACAACTGTTTACGCTGAAAACCCCAAAAAACCAAAACTGGAAAAAGGATTATATGCAGAGATTGAAACCAATCGTGGAAAAATTTTATTGCAATTGGAAATGGAAAGGGCTCCTTTAACTGTTGCTAATTTTGTAGGATTGGCAGAAGGAAAAATTAAAAACAACACCAAACCATTAAAAGCTCCATTTTATGACAGCTTGAAGTTTCACAGAGTGATTCCGAATTTTATGATACAAGGTGGAGATCCAATGGGTAATGGTACGGGCGGACCGGGTTACAGCTTCAAGGATGAATTTGTCGCTGATTTAAATTTTACAGGACCCGGTATTTTAGCAATGGCCAATGCCGGTCCTAATACAAACGGTTCACAGTTTTTCATTACACATGTTGCCACTACCTGGCTCAACCAGCGTTACACTATTTTTGGCCATGTCATTTCAGGACAGGACATTGTGAATGCAACACTTCAGGGAGATGTCATCATTCACATAAAAATAATTCGCAAAGGAAAAACAGCAAAAAAATTTAAAGCAGATAAAGTATTTGCAGAACTAAATAAATAATCAATCAACAATTACCTGTCAGGCAAATACGTTTACATTATGGTAGCAACAATAGAAATAAGTATGTACGCACTCAGTGATGATTACGAAAAAAGAGTCATTTCATTTATTCAGCGTATAAAACAAAACAAAAATATTCGTATCGAAGTGAATGGATTATCTACGCAGCTTTTTGGTGATTATGAAGTATTGATGCAACTCTTAAAAAAAGAAATGCTGGAAGATCTCGAAAATGGGAAAGCTGTTTTTTTATTAAAAATAGGTCCCGGAGAGCTTACAAAGGAAAAACTACCATCCGTATTACAAAACTGATTCGTCTTACTTAAACATTCATTATGAAAAAAATTGTAACCCTTATTTTCATTGCAGCAGTCATGACTACTGCATTCAAACCATCAGGCGGTGTAGAAGGAAAAATGTTTCCTGCTATGCAATGTGAAAATTACAATGGAAAAAAAATAACGATACCGGCAGAAACAAAGGGCAAATACACACTTCTTGGAATGGCGTTCAGCAATAGTGCAGAAGATGATCTGAAAACATGGATCAATCCTGTTTACAATAAATTTATCATAAAAAATGATCAATCTCAGGCGGATGCATTTGATGTATCCCAGGAGTATGATATTCATCTGTTTTTTATTCCCATGTTTACCGGTTTAAATCAGTTGACCAGTAAACAATCAAAAGAAAAAATAAAATCACACACCGATAAAGAATTATACGATTACCTGCTGTTTTATGAAGGTGATAAAAGTTATAAAGAGGAATTGAATTTTGAGAAAAAGGACATTCCTTATTTTTTTGTTTTGGATAAAACCGGAAAAATTGTTTACGCAACTTCCGGAAAATATGATGATAAAAAAATGGAAAAAATTATAGACATCATTGAAGAGAATTAATTTTGTATTCATTAGTTGTGCCGATGGAAGAAAAAGAAAAATTTATGCAAGAAGCTATTGCGCTTTCG
>CAZMRM010000030.1:0-4056 GCA_964568515.1 uncultured Chitinophaga sp.
ACCTAAATCCTCTGTGATCTATGAATTAGAACTTTTATCACTAAAAGAACGTGTCGGAAATTAAGAAAATAGCAGGGATATTTTTTATTGTTTGTGTACTCACCGCCTGCTTTAAAAAATCGAAATATAAAGGGTATACAGAAACGGGGAGTGGTTTATATTACAAACTTCAAATGATTGGTGAAGGAAAACGTAAACCGATTGCCGGCGATTTTCTGCAACTGGTCATTACTTATAAAACAGAAAAGGATTCTGTGTTTATGGAAACCAGTAGTGCCAACGAAACGGGAATGGTCATATTACCTTATCAACAATCATCATTTAAAGGAAGTTTTGAAGAAGGACTAAATACCATGAATGAAGGGGATAGTGTTTCTTTTATTGTAAATACAGACTCTTTGTTTACTAAATTTTTTAAAACTCCTGTTCCTTTGTTTCTGGCTGCAGATACAGCTGTAAAAATGGAAGTTAAATTGAACAGAATTTTAAACAAGGAGGAGTATAATTCGGAACTAAACAGATTTTGTCAACTTATTGAGGACAGGGATATAGAAGAGCAACGTAAATTAAAAACCTACCTGGATACCAATAAAACACATTTCTCCATGCTTAAGAATGGGATCTATTATATTCCTATTAAACAAGGCAAAGGTGTTTGTGCTTCGTCAGGGGATCTTTTAAGAATAAATTATAAGGGCTACTTTTTAAATGGGAAGCAGTTTGAATCTACTTATGACCGAGGACAACCTTTGGAATTTACGTTTGGTGAGCAGGGACAGGTTATTAAGGGTATAGAAACAGCAATAAGTTTAATGAATGAAGGGGAGAAAGCAAAATTTATTATACCTTCGCAACTTGCATACGGAGGGAATGGATCCTCTACAGGAATAATTCCTCCGTATACCACTGTAATTTATGAAATAGAACTTGTAAAACTAAATTAATATCAACAAATAAATTCAAATGAAAAAACAAATCTCTACTATTGTGTTTACCACTGCAGTTGCTGTTCTGGCAATTACTTCATGTAAAAATTCTCCTTATCCTGGTTATGAAATGAGTGAAAAAAATGTATATGTAAAATATTTTACTCATGATGAAAAAGGTGTAAAACCTAAAGAAGGTGATTTGGTAAGAATTAGTTTGATTGTTAAAGACAGCAAGGATTCGATTTTAACAGATTCAAAAGATCCTAAATATAACAGACCAGGAATAACTTATTATGAATTTCCTTTGATGAAATCGGAATTTTCAGGAAGTTTTGAAGATGGATTAACCCTTTTGTCAGCTGGAGATAGTGCAAGCTTCCTTATCAGTGTTGATTCCATGTATAAAGGTAAGCAGTTACCTCCGTTCATGAAACAAGGAACCATGTTGAACTATCAGGTAAAACTTCAAAAGATAACTGATAAAGCAGAAGCGGAAAAGGAACAAAACAAAAAAATGGAAGAACAAAATGTGATGCTGGAGCTTCGTAAAAATGAGGAACCAAAGGCTTTGGCAAAATACCTGGAAGAAAATAAAATTACAGCTAAACCTACAGATAGCGGATTATATTTTGTTGAAACTAAAAAAGGAAACGGTCCTAAATTAAAGGATGGCGATAGCGTATTGGTTAACTATACTGGAAGCTTATTAAACGGAAGTGTGTTTGATACAAGTGATAAAGAAGTTGCAAAATCGGCCGGCGTTTTTAATGAAGGAAGACCTTATGAACCAATCCCTGTGAAAATTGGCGGACACAGAGTTATTCCAGCATTTGAAGAAGCTTTATCCAAAATGAGTGTTGGCT
Organism: uncultured Chitinophaga sp.; assembly: GCA_964568515.1. Lineage (GTDB taxonomy): Bacteria > Bacteroidota > Bacteroidia > 2-12-FULL-35-15 > 2-12-FULL-35-15 > 2-12-FULL-35-15. Next base: position 1,793 of record CAZMRM010000030.1, read on the forward strand.
CAAAAGCGAAGATCATCCTTCCTTCCAATCTCGGATATGGTGAAATGGGTAATGGTGGTATTCCTCCTTATTCACCACTTGTTTTTGAAATGGAAGTAGCAACACTTGTAAAATAAAATTACTCTTATGAAAAAAGTAATAACGCTCTTGTTGGCTTTAAGTGTATTTCAAATAAATGCTCAGGAAAAGCCAAAAACAAACGATAAAAAACAGGAAAAAAAAATACAAAGCACAAAAGTGAAAACTCCAAAAACCCTAAAAACGGCATCCGGACTGGAATATACCATCACTGAAAAAGGAAATGGTAAAAGAGCTCAGAAAGGAGATAAGATCAGCGTACATTATACAGGTAAATTAACCAATGATTCCGTATTTGATAGTTCTGTCAGAAAAGGCGTTCCTTTTGAATTCCGTGTTGGACTAGGTTCAGTAGTAAAAGGATGGGATGAGGCTTTTTTGCTGTTGAATGAAGGTGATAAAGCTACTATTAAGTTTGGTCCCGACCTGGGATATGGAGATAAAGACAATGGTCCTATCCCTGCAAATTCAACATTAATCTTTGAGGTTGAATTCCTTCAAATTACACAAGAGGCAATCCAGCCATATGAAATTAAACCTAAGGATACTGTGACGACAGCTAGTGGGATTAAATATGCCATTATCAAAGCGAACAAATCAGGTGAATCTGCAGTAGGAAAAAAGGTGACCGTAAATTATACGGGTTTTTTGAAAGATGGAAAAATGTTTGATTCTTCCCTTGACAGAAATCAACCACTTGTAGTGGATATTGGCAAAGGCAAACTGTTTCCGGGACTGGATGAAGCCATCTCCTTAATGCACAATGGTGAAAAGGGGCGTTTTATCATCCCTTCTAAATTGGCATTCGGGGAAAGAGGAGGAGGACCGGTTCCTCCGGATAGTGATATCATCATGGATCTTGAAGTGATTGATGTCAAAGAAATTCCGGTTCCTGTTAAATATGATACCACTGGCATTACACCAAAAGTAACAGCAAGCGGTTTAAAATATTTTGAAATTAAATTAAGTGGCAATTCCAAAAAGCCGGAAGCCGGACAACAAGTAAAAGTGCATTATTCCGGTTATTTGATGGATGGAAAAATGTTTGACTCATCTGTAGAGAGAGGACAACCAATAGAATTTCCGCTTGGATCCGGTCAGGTTATTGCCGGATGGGAAGAGGGTATTGCTTTAATGCATGTGGGAGATCAATTCCGTTTGATAATTCCTTATCATCTGGCTTACGGCGACGCCGGCAGACCCCCGGTTATTCCGGAAAAGGCTGACCTTATTTTCGATGTGGAACTGGTAGATGTTTCAGATGGTGCCACTGGTCCAGCCGGAGAGCAACATCATCAGCACGACGGACACAACCACTAACACACATTTTGTAAAAAAAAAGGAAATATCAGAACGGTATTTCCTTTTTTTATTCTTATGAAATGTAAAGCAAATGCTTCCATCTACTATCTTTACATGGATTTTTTGCAGGTAATGGATTCACAAAACAAGCATTCACAACCATTCATAATTACACTAGCAGTAACGGTTGTGTTAATTATAGCCTCTCAATTTACATCTACCATCAATTGGAAAGGGTATGAAATAAAAAAAATTGATCCGCTCTCGGATATTGTCAGTAAGGGGAAAATAAAGCAGGTACCTTTACCTCAGAAATTAATTACAGCTTCGGTTATCGAAAAAGAGAATGAACAAATCGCTATAAGGGAAACCGATAGTACTACTATTTTTGATTATGGGACTGATTCTTTGTCATCACTTAATGATTTTTTTAAAGCGCTGAACCAATTAAAAAAGCAAAAGAAAAAAGTGCGTGTAGCTTATTTCGGTGATTCCATGATAGAAGGAGATCTCATCACACAAGATTTACGATCCTCCATGCAGAATCTTTTTGGTGGAAATGGGGTAGGATTCGTTCCGATCACTTCTATTGTTGCTGGCTTTAGAAAGAGCATTATACATACATTTGGTAACTGGACAACCTATAATTTACTTGATCCTGTCCCTCCGCAGCATAACCTGGGTATCTCCGGATATAGTTTTATTCCACAAACAGTTACTGATTTTTTTCAGGAAAACACTTCAGATAGCTGGGTTAAATATTCGGCTGTTAATCAAAAACATCTGAATAAATTCTACAAAGCCAAACTATTGTATGGAAAAAGTACCGGTGAAAATTATGTACTCATTAACAACATAACTTATAAATTGGACGGAAACAAAAC
>CAZMRM010000030.1:4066-16446 GCA_964568515.1 uncultured Chitinophaga sp.
TTAATGAGCTGGAGTTAAATAATAAAGCTGCTTTCTCCTCAATTATGGCCCGGTTCCGGTGCAAAACATCCATAGATATTTATGGGTTTAGTATTGAGAGCGACAGTGGGGCATTTGTAGATAATTTTTCATTCAGAGGCAATTCCGGATTACCGATTGGAAAGATTCCACGCTCCGTTTATGCAGGTACAAATGAATGTTTAGGATATAATTTGGTAATACTGGAGTATGGATTGAATGTGGTTAACTCTAAAGTTACTGATTATAGTTGGTATGAAAGAGGTATGAGCAGGGTTATCAAACATATAAAAGAAAGTTTCCCTGGAGCCAGTATACTGTTAATTAGCGTAGGGGATAAAGGTTACCGGGAAAATGACAATTACATAACAGATCCTTCAATACCTTTATTTGTGGATGTACAAAGAAGAATGGCTAAAAAGAACAGATTGGCATTCTGGAGTTTGTATGATGCAATGGGAGGCACAGGCTCCATGGTAAAATGGGTTGAAGGAGATACCGTATTAGCCAATAAGGATTATACCCATTTCAATTTACAAGGTGCCCATAAAATTGGTAAGTTATTGTTTAATAAACTAATGAGTGAATATAATGACTACAATAAAAAACAGAATAAGTTGTAAGCATCTTTTTTTTATTTTTTGTTTTATTGTTACCAGTTGCATTGGGCAAACCCTGGATTCATCTGCTTATACTGCATTCAAATTCATCAAAAATGAAAAAAATAAAATTGAAAATGATAGTAGTGCATTGTCCTTTTTTTATGAAAAATTATATCAGCTGGAACATAAAGAAAATGACAGGATTAATATTGTTCATATCGGTGACTCCCATCTTCAGGCAGATTTTTTTTCCGGAGCGGTTCGTCAAAAATTGCAGTTAAAGTTTGGAAATGCAGGTCGTGGATTGATATTTCCATACAGGGTAGCCAAAAGTAATGAACCCACCAATTATAAAAGCACTAGCAGCGATACCTGGAATTCAAAAAGAAATGTTTTTTATGATAATCCCTTACCAATTGGAATCAGTGGGTTTACTGTAGAAACCTATGACTCGTTAGCACAACTGGATATAGTTGTAAAGGATCAACCGGGATTGAGTTATAGCTTTTCTAAAATAGCATTGTTTCATGAAAAAAGGCTTGATAATTATGACATCACCGTTTGTGATGAGATGAATTGCGAAAGAGGATTATTTAAATCAATGGATTCATCTGCTAACCGGTTTGTATCCGAACTAAAGCTGGATAAGCCGATGAAAGAAATTATTTTCCGCAATAAACGAAGTGACACAGCCAATCAGCATTCAACCCGTATTTATGGATTATTATTGGAAAATGATTCCGCAGGTATTTTATACAATACAATTGGTGTAAATGGTGCAGAATACAGACATTATAACATGTCAAAATATTTTACCGCACAGCTTTCTTATCTGAATGCTGATCTTATAATACTTTCCCTGGGTACGAATGAAGCATTTTCCGGTGGATTTGATAAAGTGGTATTAAATAATAATATTGATACATTGATTACGAATCTCAGGATTACCAATCCCAATGCAGCAATCTTACTGACAACACCGGGAGACTCGTATCGGAAATCACGTAAAGGAAGAGTGAAAAACCCGGATGTGAAAATTGCACGTTTAACCATAATTAATTACTGTACACAGCACAATCTCGCCTATTGGGACTGGTATGAAATAATGGGAGGATATGGGTCCATGAATAATTGGTTTTTAATGAAGTTGGCGCAAAAAGATAAGGTGCATTACAACGGAAGGGGTTATATGATACAGGGTGATTTGTTGTATCGTGCTTTGGTAGAAGGTTATAATCAGTATCAACAAAAAAGAAAAGAAGTAATAGGCACAAGCAGGTAATGGATTTTTTTAATATAGATACCGCTAAAATACTGGAGCAATTACGGTACAATCCAAAGGATCCGTTGTTGTTCAATAGTGGTTTTTTTCTTTTTTTCTTTTGTCTGTTTTTACTTGGCTACCAGTTTTTATACAAACGAAAACTGGGAAGAGTTATCTATTTTACCATTTTTTCTTTTTACTTTTTTTATAAAGCTTGTGGCTTTTATTTTTTGTTCATCATTCTCTCCGCAATTGTTGACTTTAATTTGTCTAACTGGATGTACAGGGTTACGGGTAAAAGAAACAGGAAACTGATTCTAGTGTTTAGTATCGTAATTAATTTAGGATTATTGTTTTATTTTAAGTACACGAACTTTTTTATAGAACTGATCAATGACTTTACAAACGGACATATTCAACCACTTCATCTGATCCTGCCCATTGGTATTTCATTTTATACCTTCGAAAACCTGAGCTATACAATTGATGTATATCGTCATAAATTTAAGCCTGTACAAAGCTTTTTGGATTATTGTTTTTTTCTTTCCTTTTTTCCAAAACTGGTAATGGGACCAATTGTAAGGGCATCTGATTTTATACCCCAAATTCGTCAGGATATTTATTTGACGAAGGAAGATGTGGCGAAAGGGCTTTATTTGATTCTTGGTGGTTTATTTAAAAAGGTTGTCATATCCGATTATATTTATGTAAACTATGTGCAATATATTTTTGATGATCCCTCCCGTCATTCGGGAATCGAGTGTCTGTTAGGAGTTTATGGGTATGCCATGGTTATTTACTGTGATTTTTCAGGATATTCGGATATGGCGATTGGTATGGCCAAATGGATGGGATTCACGATCAATGAAAATTTTGACTCTCCCTATAAATCCAGTAGTATTACTGAATTTTGGCGCAGGTGGCACATGTCACTTTCTTCCTGGTTAAAGGATTATCTGTATATTTCATTGGGTGGAAACAGGGTTGGTAAAGTAAGGCAATATCTGAATTTAATGATCACCATGATCTTAGGTGGTTTATGGCATGGTGCCTCTTTGAATTTTGTGGTTTGGGGAGCAATGCATGGTGTAGCATTGGCGATTGATAAGGTCAGGCTGAGTATTTTTAAATATTCTTCGCCTCCAGGCAAGTGGCAACGGCATGTTTTAAAGGCGTTGGGAGTATTGCTTACTTTCCATTTCGTTTGTTTTTGCTGGATTTTTTTCAAAGCTTCTTCTTTTGAAGATGCACGCATCATTATTATACAAATTGCTACTAATTTTAATGCTTCTGCATGGAAACCCTTATTGTGGGCATATAGTAGTGTGATTGGGATAATGGCGATTGGATATTTGATTCATTTTGTTCCAAAATCGTATGAACAGTTCTCTGTAACTGTGTTGGGGAAGGTTTCCATTGTAGGCAGAATCGCCGTTTTACTGGTTTTTATCTGGATCGTGATACAGGTAAAACAAGCGGACCAGGTGATGCCTATTTATTTGCAATTTTAATCATGAATGCCCCAATGAACAGTTGACTGTTAAAACAAGGAACATTTTTTAAATAAATTTGGTAGATTGGATAAAAATCTCGTTATTTGCAGTCCGAAAATTAAAAAGAACCTATTTTAAATAACCGATACAATGTCAAGAGTTTGCGAAATTACAGGAAAAAAAGCGATTGTAGGTAATAAAGTATCACACTCCAATACCAAAACAAAACGTAAGTTCAATGTGAATTTAAAGGTGAAAAAATTCTTTTTACCAGAAGAAAACAAATGGATATCTCTTCGCATTTCTACCTCTGCATTAAAAACCATTAATAAAAATGGAATTTCTGCGGTAATTAAAGAAGCAAGAGAAAATGGTTATTTGAAAAAATAATTGATTTTACCCTATTTTTTTGAAAACGTTGCTACATTCGTAGTGACGTTTTTTGTTTTTTGCTCCATCTTTTAATTAATATGTACCATGATACGTACTGTTTTTATTCTCTTCTTTTTATTATTCACGAACAGTTTTTTTTCACAAGGATATGATAAGGACCTGCTTAGTAAAGAATTTCATAAAAACAGAAGAGAGGCACTAAGAAATTTAATGGGACCGAATTCCTGTGCTGTTTTCTTTACAAATCCAGAGCAAAAACGTGCGAACGACACCAAATTTATTTATCACCAGGATCCTAATTTCTATTATTTGACGGGTTTAAATGAATCAAGAGCTGTATTGATCCTTTTTAAGGAACCCCAGATCATTAACGATTCCATCCGTACCAATGAGATCATTTTTGTAAAGGATAGAAATCCTGCCAATGAAAAATGGACAGGACGGTTATTAGGAAAAGAAGGTGTTAAAAGAGAGTTAGGTATTAACACCGTTTTTACAAATCAGGAACTATTGAGCTTAAATTATAATTTTTCTTTATTGGAACATTTATATTTAATGGAAAAATTGAATAATTGTCCTCTAATAGAGAAGAATGCTGAGGAAAAGGAAAATTTAAATACAACATTTTATTTAAAGATCAGGGATTACCGCACTGAAAAAATAGACACAGATCAGCTTGCGGTCTGGATTTCCTCGTTAAGAGAAATAAAGCAACCCGAAGAAATGGTGCTCATGCGTAAAGCAATTGATATGAGTTGTGCTGCTCATCTGGAAGTGATGAAAGCGCTGGAACCTGATATGCATGAATACAATGCTCAGGCAATCATTGAATACATGTTTAAAAAAGAAGGTTCTGAATATGTTGGATACCCTTCCATTGTTGGGGGAGGAGAAAATAGCTGTATTCTGCATTATGAAACAAACCGTAAAAAACTTGCGGGAAAAGATCTGCTTGTAATTGATGCAGGTGCAGAATATCATGGTTATACGGCAGATATAACCAGAACCCTTCCGGTTGATGGTATCTTTTCTAAAGAAGAAAAGATTATTTATGATATTGTTTTAAAAGCACAGGAAGAAGGAATTAAGGCATGTAAAGCAGGAAACGATTTCAGGGCAGCTCATAATGCAGCTTCCAGTATCATTCAAAATAAATTGATAGAGCTAGGGATTATAAAAAAGAAGACGGATTATATAAATTATTTTTTTCATGGCACCTCTCATTATTTAGGGCTTGATGTACACGATGCAGGTAATTATGGCAAATTGTCGCCGGGAAACATTATTACGGTAGAACCTGGAATTTATATACCGGCAAACTCTCCTTGTGATCCCAAATGGTGGAACATTGGAGTAAGAATCGAAGATGATATTTTAATAACTTCGGGTGAGCCGGAAAATCTATCCGGTAAATTGCCAAGAAAAACAGAAGAGATCGAAGCTCTTATGAAGCAGGAAAGCTTGTTCAATAAAATAAAATAATCAGCATTTAATTCCAATTACTAATACATCATCCCGTTGGTTTGTATTGCCTTTCCATTCATAAAATACTTTTTCCAGTATTTCTTTCTGATCCTGCATTTCAACAACTTGAATTTGTGTCAACAAGTTTTCAAATTGTTTTGTTGTAAAACGCTTATTTTCTTTGCCTCCTGCCTGGTCACAGTAACCATCTGTAAAGAGGTATAAACATTGTCCGTCTTCGTAAGTAAAAGTTTCTGCAGTAAAAAATTTAACTTGCTGATGTTGGGCACCTCCTAAAGAAAACGGGTCTCCCTTTATCTTTTTCAGGCTCCCGTTAAATGTATACATCGAATGCCTTGCACCTGTATAGATAATTTCCTTTTTTTGTTTATCCACACAGCAAATGCTGATGTCCATTCCGTCATATTGTTGACTGCTTTCATGCTGATGCAGTACATCAATAATCCGTTGGTTAAGTAGTTCGGCAATTTTTTGAGGTTCTGTTATTTTCCGTTCATTTACAACTTCATTTAAAAGAGAATTCCCGATCATTGACATAAAGGCACCGGGAACACCGTGCCCGGTACAATCCGCTATTGCAATAATGACTTTATTTTGTTGAACGGAACACCAGTAAAAATCACCGCTAACGATGTGTAAAGGTTTATGAAGAATAAAGAACTCTTTGGAAAGTGCTTTTTCAAGATCGCTGGGTTTAGGTAAAATGGCATCCTGTAAATGTTTTGCGTAAGAAATGCTGTCAGTGATTATGGCGTTACTTTTTTCAATAAGTAAGTTCTTTTCCTCAATCAAATTGAATGCTTTCTGTAATTTATAATTGATTTTTTTATTCAGAATATATCGGTTATACGTCAAAAGAGCCATTATCATTAACAGGATAATACCAAAAAAAATGCTAATGTTAATGTAGTTTTGCTGTTTTAGGTCATCATTGTTTTTATTGATTTCAAGTTGATGAATCTGGTCTTTTTTCCGAAGTAGTTCTATTTCTTTTTCCCTTTGCTCTGTCATGTATTTTGCATTGATTTCTGCAATACGCTTACTGTTTGTTTGATTGAGAACAGTATCGTTAGTGAAAGAAAAGAGTTCATAAAAATCATATGCTTTTCGGTAATTGTTTTTTTGTTCATATAGTTTTGCAAGCAACGATGAAACATTAATAATATGGGTCTTTGCATCAATTGCTTTTGCTATGTCAATACCCTGCAATAAATAATTTTCTGCTTCATCCAGTTTTTTTTGTTCGAGTCGTACGCTCCCCATGGTTTCCAGGTTGGCAACCAGCTGATCCCTGAAACCCTGCTCTTTACAGATTTTATAACTTTGGAAGCTGTATTGAAAAGCTTTTTCATATTGTTTTAATTTAAGGTGAAGTTCACCAAGGTTATGAAGACAAAGAGTGAGCGTGTATTTATCTTTTGATTTTTTTGATAATTCCAAAGATTGATTCAGGAAAAATAAGGAAGAATCTTTTTTATCCACCAGCATGTAGAGCCAACCAATATTGTTATAGAGCAAATCAACTGATTTTGCATTCGCGGTTCTTTCTGCAACTTTTTTTGACTTAAGGAAATATTCCAGGCCCTTTGCATAATTTTTTTGGGTAGCAAAAACAACTCCGATATTATTAAAATACCATTGAAGGTATTCTTGGGGACTTATTTTTTCTTCAATTGCAAGTCCTTTAAAATAATATTCAATTGCTGTTGTATGACTTCCTTTGTATGAATATGCGTTTCCAATGTTCAAAATGGTCATGGACTGTAATACAGAATCATTTAATTGCCTTCCCAGTTCCAGCGCCCTGTTTAGTACTAATAAAGAACTGTCATATTTTGCCTTTCGATACAATACACGACCTTCAATTGTTAAACTCAAGCATATCCCTTTTGTATAATCTATTTTTTGAGAAGAAGCATAAACTTGTCTGCTTAATTTTAATGCTTTGTCCAGCTGGCCAACAAGTGCATATTCACCGGCTTTTACTGCTAATGCATTAATGCGCGCCGTATCTGTCTGTGGGGAAAGTGTTGCATCAATCTTTTTGTTTCCTTCTTTAAAGAAAGTATAAAATATAAAATAACCTACAAGAAAAAAAATCAATATGAAAGCTGCTTTTTTCAATTATTTTGTATGTTATTTATTGGATTAACATTTAATACCTACGACTAAAACGTCATCTCTTTGTTTAGAAGAACCCATCCATTCTTCAAAAGCTTGTTGTAGTTTTTCTTTGTGCTCCTGCATGCTGTGGTTTTGAATCTCCAGTAATAAGGATTCAAATTGACGTGAAGAAAACCGTTTATTGGAATTTCCGCCTGATTGATCACAATAGCCGTCTGTTAGAAGATAAATTTTTGTTCCTTTTTCATAATTGACGGTTTTGGAAGTGAAGATTTTTGAATTTTGATGTTGTGCTCCGCCAATAGAATAGGGATCACCCTTAATTTTTTCAAGCTTGGAATTGTATATATACAAAGAATGATGAGCTCCAGTAAAATTAATTTGATGTTTATCTTTATCAATACAGCAGATACTGATATCCATTCCATCATATTTTTGACTGCCTTCGTGCTGATGAAGTGCCAAAATGATTTTTTCATCCAGAAGCTCTGCAATTTTTTTTGTGTCGACTACTTTGCGTTCATTTACAATTTCATTTAAAAGTGTATTTCCGATCATCGACATAAAAGCACCGGGTACACCGTGACCGGTACAATCAGCAACGATAAAGATAATCTTGTTTTGTTGGACAGAGCACCAGTAGAAATCACCACTTACAATTTGTGAAGGTCTGTACAGGATAAAGAAATCTTTTGAAAATATTTTAGATAAATCCTGCTCAGCAGGTAAAATGGCATCCTGTATACGTTTGGCATACGTTATACTGTCGGTGATCATAATATTACTCTTTTCAATAACTGTATTTTTTTCCTCAATAAGATTAAATGCCGTTTGTAACTGATCATTTGCCTTTTTCTTTAAGCGGTATCGGCTATAGAACAGTATCGCTACAATCATAAGCAAAACAAAACCTGCAAAAATACTTAAACTGACATTTCTTTGTCTGCCCAATTCATTTTTTTTCTTTGACAGTTCCAGATTTTGGATATCTTCATTTTTCTTTAAAAGCTCAATTTCTTTTTCTTTCTTTTCCGTTGTATACTTCGTATTCATCTCTGTCAGCAGTTTGCTGTTTTCTTCATTGAGTAATGTATCCTTTATTTCCGAGTAAATTTTGTAATAAGAATGGGCTTCTTTGTACCTGCCCTGTTTATGGTACAATGTAGCGATCTGAAGGGATGCATCTCTGGCTAGGGCTTTGGAACCAATATTCTTAGCCATTTGTAATGCTTTTGTCAAATCATTCTCAGAATCGGTTAACTTGTTTCGTTGCATTTGGATCATGCCCATTGAAATCAAACTGGCAACAGTCTGTTCCTTTAATCCTTGCAGTTTGCTTATTTCAAAACTTCTTGTGCTGTACTCATATGCTTTATCATACTGTTTTGATTTGATATACAATTGGGACAAATTGTCGAGACAGAGCGCCATGGAATACCTGTCATTTTCTGCTTCGGCTATTTTTAATGACTTTTCCAGGGAATACCGGGCCGAATCATTTTTATCAAGTAACATGTATATCCATCCAATATTGTTGTACACCATTCCCAGGTATTTTTTGTCATTACTTTTTTCTACAATGTTCTTAGCTTTTATGGTGTATTCAAGTGCTTTAGGATAATTTTTTTGATTGGTAAATACATTTCCCAGGTTATTAAAATACCATTGCAGGTTTTCCTGCTGACTCAGTTTTTCCTCGATTGCCAGGCCTTTAAAGTAATAGTCAATGGCCTGATTGTTATTACCCATATATGAATTGGCACTACCAAGGGCAATCAAGGATGAAGATTGCAGAACGGAATCATTGATCTGTTGTGCCAATTTCAATGCATGTGATGAAAAGCTAATGGAGCTGTCGTAATTTCCTTTTCTATAATATACCCTGGCATACAGATTCAAACTCATGATATATCCCTTTTGATACCCGATCTTTTGAGAGTGTGCTTCTGCCATGGCTGCCAGTTTCTGGGCCTCATCCACTTGCCCTTTTCTGAAGTAGGTGTTTCCGCTTTTTATGAGTGCATTAATCTTACTCGTATCAGAGGTAAAAGAAGCAGATACAGAGTTGGTAAGAGGGCCGCTGTTTTGAGCATACCCCGTGAAAAAGGATAGGATTGTAATAAACAGAAAGAATGAGTTCTTTTTTTTCACAATGATGAATTTAGAAGGTGTAATTCTTTGTATATTCAGTTAGAGAGCTGTAATTATTTCGTATAAATTTAACATTTTATCCCAACAACCAATACATCATCCCGTTGTTTTGTATCAGCTTTCCAATTTTCAAAAGCCATTTTCAGTTTTTCTTTCTGATCAGCCATATCAGCGTCATGCATTTCTGCCAGCAACAGTTCAAACCGTTTGGATGAAAATCTTTTATTTCCGGTACCGCCTGATTGATCACAATAGCCATCGGTTAAAAAATAAAGATTCATGTGTTCAGAATAATCAATTGTTTGTGAGGTAAATACTTTTGAGTTTTGTTGCTGTGCTCCTCCAATGGAAAACGGATTGCCTTTTATTTTTTGCAGATGAGTAGTATATACATACATATTATGACGGGCACCTGTAAAACGAATTTCTTTTTTTATTTTATCAATACAGCAAATACTGATATCCATTCCGTCATATTTTTGAGAACCTTCATGCTGACGAAGTGAATGAATTATTTTTTCATCCAATAGCTCAGCAATTTTTTTAGTATCGGTGACCCTGTGTTCATGTACAATTTCATTTAAAAGCGTATTACCGATCATGGACATAAATGCTCCCGGAACGCCATGTCCGGTACAATCTGCAACAACAAAAAGAATCTTGTCTCCCTGAACGGAACACCAGTAAAAATCACCACTTACAATTTGAGATGGTTGATAGAACACAAAGAAGTTGTTAGAAAATAATTTTTCAAGATCTGTATCAAGCGGAAGAATTGCATCCTGAAGCCGTTTGGCATAAGTGATGCTATCTGTTATCATTATATTGCTTCGTTCAATCAATGCATTTTTCTCTTCAATAAGGGTATAGGCAAGTTGTAATTCGTTATTTGCTTTTTTCTTTAACTGATATTGACCGAACAGTAAAACAGCTGTCATCATCAATAATAGAAAACCACCACCGATGCTTATGCTTAATGTTCGTTGGGTATTCAATTCATCCCTTTTTTTTGCCAGCTCCAGTTTCTGAATATCTTCATTTTTCTTTAACAATTCGATCTCTCTTTCTTTCTTTTCAGCGGTATATCTTGTATTCATCTCGGCAATGATCTTACTGTTCTTTTGATTCAGTATGGTATCTTTTGTTGTGGAGAATAATTTATAAAAAGTACATGCATTTTTATATAACTCTTGCTTTTCATATAAATTTGATAGAAGAAAAGACACATCCTTTATGTGTATTTTAGCCTGAATTTGCCTTGACAGAAGAAGTCCCTGTTTCAGATAGTTTTCGGCACTGGCAAATTTATTTTGCCGTAGATCAATATCTCCCAATGTGATCAGGTTTGCCACCATTCTGTCTTTAAAACCCTGAGCTTTGCTGATTTCATAGCTTTGGATGGTGTACTGATAAGCTTTATTATATTTTTTCAGCGTTACGAATAATTCGCCGAGATTGTGTAGAGGGAAAGTGAGCGCATATAAATTTTTTGACCGCTCTGAAGCTTTGACAGCAAGATCGAGGAAATAATAAGCCGAATCATTTTTGCCAACCAGCATATATCTCCAGCCAATATTATTATAAATGGTGCTAAAATATTTGTGGTTATTTGTTCGTTCGGCAATATCCTTTGCTTTTAGTAAGTATTCCAATCCTTTAGAGTAATTTTTTTGAGTGGTAAATAAAACACCTATACCATTGAGATAAAAATGCAGATTGGAAGGAGTCTGTAATTTTTCCTCTGTACCGAGTCCTTTAAAATAATATTCAATTGCAGTTGAATGATCACCTTTGCTGGAATAAGTATTTGCCAGATAAAGTATGGTGATGGATTGGAGAGCAGAGTCTTTTAATGTCTGACCCATGATCAGAGCTTTTTTTAAAATTACAAGCGAACTATCATAATTACCCTGCCGGATGAGGTTATAACTATGCAAATTCATGCTTTTACAAACACCTTGTAAATAACCGATCTTTTTTGACATCTGCTGAGCAGATAATGCCAAAGGAATGGACTTATCCATATGACCGTTTACTGCAAAATTATATCCCTGAACAAGTAACTTATTGATGTTGCTTGTATCGTTTACAAAAGATGTTGATGACTGATTATAAATTGTATTTTGGCTTTGCAATTCCATATTGCAAATGAAGGTGAATGATATACATAAAAGATGAGCGATTCTCTTTTTCACAGACATGATTTTTAACCTAATTCTATATAGCTTTCGGAGGAGAGCCTGATTTATCTTTTATGATTTAACATTTTATTCCTACTACCAGTACATCATCACGCTGCTTTATATTTCCTTTCCAATCTTCAAAAACTTGTTCCAGTTTTTCTTTTTGTTTGTCCATATCAATATCTTGCATTCCTGTTATAAGATCTTCAAATTTTTTGGAAGAGAATCGTTTGTTTGAATGACCACCGGCCTGGTCGCAATAGCCATCGGTTAAAAAGTATAAGCATAATCCTTTTTCATGACTAATTGTTTGAGATGTAAATGTTTTTGAGTTTTGTTGTTGCGCACCTCCTATAGAATAAGGGTCACCTTTTATTTTACGAAGTGTATTGTTATATACATACATTGCATGGTGCGCACCGGTAAAGCTGATCTCTTTTTTTGTTTTATCTATGCAGCAAATACTGATATCCATTCCATCGTATTTTTCGGTACCCTCTTCCTGATGCAAGCTCTGTATTATTTTTTCATCCAATAATTCGGCAATTCTTTTTGTACAGGTTATTTTTCTTTCGTTGATGATTTCATTTAACAGTGTATTGCCGATCATGGACATAAATGCTCCGGGAACGCCGTGGCCTGTGCAATCTGCAACAATAAAAATAAT
>CAZMRM010000031.1:0-2705 GCA_964568515.1 uncultured Chitinophaga sp.
ATTATTAAAAAGAGCAGCTTTGTTTTCTGCTCTCACCGGAATGCGCTTCAGTGACGTAGAGAAACTATTATGGAGTGAAGTCGAACACATTGCGGGTAGTGGTTACTTCATCCAATTCAAACAACAAAAGACCAAGGGCGTGGAGGTGATGCCGATCTCTGAACAGGCTTATAAACTATTAGGAGAACCTAAAGAACATGGTGAACGTGTTTTTGAGGGACTTACATACTCCGCTTATCAAAATAAGCACTTAGCAAAATGGATCGGATTAGCTGGCATTACAAAAGACATTTCCTTCCACTGCTTCCGACACAGCTATGCAGTGTTACAACTAAGCAGTGGAACCGACATTTATACCGTATCGAAGATGTTAGGCCACAGAAATTTAAAAGTAACTCAGGTATACGCAAAGATTGTGGATAAGACGAAACGGGAAGCAGCGGATAAAATCAAGTTGGATTTATAACCTGACAAAACTGACACTATTAAAAAGGATTTACATGAACACTTAAATAAATAAAAAGCAGCAAAGGGGTGGAGCCCGATGCTGCATTAGTTACTAACCCTTAAACACTTTCGACATGAAAAAGAATCAATTAACTTGTACCGACAAAGGTACAAGAAAGACAGCTATTCACAAAACTCACCCCTACCCACCTATTCCCGGCTTACCTCCGTTTCGCAGTATACATGAAGCATTGGAATACATTTTTATCCAGTATAAAGCTAATCTGTTCCTTGAAAAAGAGGCAAGGAGATGGAAACACTTACTTGATCTTTCCAAAAGAACAATGGATGCAATAGAAATGAACCTCAAGCTAAAAGAGGGTATAATTGAAAATTTAAGAATGGGGGATATTCCACCGCATACCTATGAAGGGTTAACGAATGCTTTAGAAGAACAACGTACAGACAATCTGTATCTAAACAAAGAGATCAGAAGGTTAAAAGCCGAACTCAAAAAGAGTAGGAAATTCCATTACTCGGATTTCATTCTTAATTAGGCTATTCTGAATAACCAAGTACTAACCTATTAAACACAAAAAATGAAATTCTTAGATCTATTTAAAGCATACATTAAATATCACGATACCACCTTCGACTTTTTCGACAAACGGAAAAAAGGAACGATTACCAATTATTACATTCGTTACAATCACGTGGTTGACTTTTTAATTCAGACAGGGAGAAAGGATATTTTAGCAATGGATTTTACCATCACTGTTGCTAAGTCGTTCTTAACGTATCTGAGAGAGCAAGGGAAACAGCATAACACATCGATACATATTGTTTATTGCATGAAAGCTGTTTTAGGTTACGCGGCATCAAACGAAATGATTCCATACAATCCATTAGCTGCGTTAAAGCTAAGGAAGCTGCCCCCGGACCTGCCTGTTCACCTTAATATGGATGAGCTAATTAAATTGCAGGAATACCAGCCCACAGGTCGAATGTATAAAAAGGCTAAAGATTTATTTATGTTCCAATGCTTGACCGGGCTAGATTACGGAGACTTAATGACAGTGGGGAAAAGGCATATTTTACATCACGGTGGAATGTCATACATCGTAAAGAAAAGAAACAAAAACGGGAACGAATCAATAATTCCTTATACCGATCAGGCTCGGTTGATATTTGAAAAGTACAACTATAATCTAAAAATATTGTCAAATCAAAAGTACAATACAATTTTAAAAACAATAGCTCAAAAGATCAATATAAACAAGCACTTAACTACGCATGTCGGCCGAAAAACATTTGCAATGTACATGCTTAATCAGGAAGGGTATACGTTGGAAGCCTTGAGCAAAATTTTAGGGCATAAAAAGATCAGCACAACAGAAACCTACTATACCCAAAGAACGCTCGATTTGGTCCACAGGGCTGTATTAGCACATGAAGAAAGGTCAAACAATTAATTACGGGGCTTAATAAAACAAGCCCCTTTTTATTAACATCAATGCCACAGCCGTTGATAACTCATTATTAAGAAACAGATAACAAATCGCTAATTTTATAGTGTTGCTAATAACACTTAAAAAGAGAGAAATAACACCAAATGGATACAAAAAGAAGAGTTGCAAGACCAATGGGAAATGATGTCTATGAAGTGATTGACATGTTTTTAGGAATGCCAGAATGTGATTCGATAGGGAATCCAATCAAGTATAATCGAATTGATACTTTTAATAAAGAAGAATTGCTTGCTTTAAGCACCAGAAAACTTAAGCTTCACCTTTCTTATAATAAATACAATACATTAAACACTTTCATAGAAGAGGAAGTGAAAAGTGCTCGTATTAAACAAAGCTGGTTTGATCCCAAAAAGGAAAAAAAGCACTATTTCTCGCTTGATCATTACATCACCTATTTAAGAAACAACTTTATCATTGACCTTTTTGAAAAAGTGAGGAAGGCAAGTAACTGGATAGAAGTATTTGACGCGATAGATGTTGAAATACCAATTCAAACCGAGGCACACGTCACAACTACCAATGAACAAAAAAGGAACTTTGTTTTAGAAGCATCATTTAATTTGACATGTCAATATTTACATGATTTTAAAAGAAAAACTTTGTTTTTATCGGATGAGCATAAGATTACTTTCATTGAACAGATGAATATAAAAAAGCCTAACCCTTTATTTGTTTTAAAGAATGATGACAAGGATAAGGAAGCGTTTGATCAAATAAATTACACTGCTG
>CAZMRM010000031.1:2715-9308 GCA_964568515.1 uncultured Chitinophaga sp.
TAACAACTACTTTGATTTTTTAACAATCTACAAGGAACAGCTAAAACATAAAAAGATGTCTCCCAATTTTTGCGTGGGATTAACTACCTATGGTCCTGAAATCTATGATAAAGTCAAAAAATTAAAACCTGAATTCGAACTCATTACCGATTACAGGGAAAAATTACAGTTCTTTGTTAAAAATGACCTGAGCCTGGAATGCCGAGCTTATCCGACAACTCCAGATCCAGAGAAACAAAAGCTTCTGGAAAATAAGCTATCAATTGAGCCTGGAACAGACGAGGAGATTATTACGTTTAACCAGTTTTTCTTTAATTGGTTTGCAGTGCACTCTCCATTGGGTTCTGCTTTCCGTAAAAAAGACTACTTCGAACGAATAGAAAATGGAGCAAATGAGATAGAGCTAACCAAATGGCTTATTTCGGATATTGAACAACAGTATGAAAAGGATAAACAAAGTCCTTTGCCAAACGATTTTAAATTGCATTCTTTTGCTGCAGGTTATGAACGCTCTGCTTTGCATGCTGATAAAGAAAAATTCTTTACGGAACCTAAAATACCTAATACTATTTCTTTTTTCTGTAGTGGCTACAATGCTGAAGTATTTAATAGACTCTTTCTTAAAGTACGGTTGAAACAACTTGAAAACCCATTACCTAAAGTGATAGATCCTCTCGAAAATTTAAATAAAACGCTTCATCTTTATGACGTATTTATATTAAACTGCGAAATAAGCTTTCAAGATGACATTAATGATCCTAGGGGCATAAAAGTATGGAAGCAATGTGATAAATTGATGGGGTTTGATATTGATGATATTACACATAGGGCATTTGAGGAAAGCAAAAAATTAATGGCAACAAGTAGTAATGCAGAAAATCTATTATCTACTTACTTATTCGAATCTCAAAGCAGAACAAATAGAATTGACAAACTGATCGAAAAGTATAACCTTTATCATCATATTAATTTTAGTAGGTTTAATTACTTTCATAGTACAATTGGCTGGCTACAAAATTTTCGTAACAAATTACAACGGCTTCTTAATCCTCAAGTAACCATACCCAATTGGTTTGACGAACCGGAAAATGCGACACCAGTGCAGATAAGCCAGTCCTCTAATGCTTATCAAAAAACCGATAATAATAACATAGAAAAGAAAGAGGATTCGGAAAATAAGATTGATAAAACCCCTAAAATTAATGAAGCCGCAGAAAAAGAACTCTACCCCATATTATCTGAATATTTCGACGAAAATGATCATAACAGTTTAAAGGAGTTGTTGGCAACAGGGAAACAAACAAATAATAAAAAAATACTTTTTAAAGGAAAAGGTAACCAACTATGCGATGTTTTTAAACAACTTTTTACAAATCGCTTATTGACCTGCAACGAAAACAAGGATCTTGAAAATTGGATTATCGGAAATTTTCAGTTTATACATAGAAGTTCTGCTAAAGATTATAGTCCTGCCACGGTGGAGAAAAGCATTTCAGGAGATACTTACAATTGCATGAATCCAATAATCGAAATTGAAGATGGTAAAATAAAGAAGGTTGCTATGAAGAAAAGACAGTATACAAAACAATAAAAATTTTATTCGGTTATCATTCTGGAATCAAAACCTCATTGGATCCTCATAAGCCACTAGAGTAGTTTAGCCCTATTAAATCATAAATGATATGGCAACAGAGAAAAAACCTTTATTTACTTTAACAACGGAAGAGCTAGAAGCTTTACTTGTCAATTGTGTAAACTCCTGTTTACAAAACAACAACACGCTTACTAATCCTATTGAGCCTGACCGCTGGCTTAATCTATCAGGGGTATGCGAATATTTGCCTAATAAACCGGTAAAAGCTACAATTTACGGTTATGTTTCAAAAAGATTAATCCCATTCCATAAAAAAGGACGCGAATTATTTTTTCTTAAGTCAGAAATAGATGCTTGGCTAAAAGAAGCACGCAAAAAAACGGAAAAGGAAATTGCTGCAGAAGCGGACAGCTACCTAGCAAAATCGAAAGGAGGAATCGATGCAAAATAGATCAAATTCCTCCAGTAGTTCTTTTAATAGGCAAAGCAAAAGTACTTCCCATCAAACTCAAATGCAAACCATATTTGAGTATTTAAGCAAACATATTGCTACTGCTTCTATGGTAACGGCCGCCACCGGTGTTCCTCAGAAATGTATCACCAGATACAAGAGGGACCTCGAAAAAGCTGGACGACTCTGGGAGCTGTTTAAGAATGGTTGTCAGGAAACAGGATTTAAAGCCTGGTACCTGACAACTGATCCCAACAAGGCACCAAAACAATCACAACTAAAAATGTTTGGCAATGAGTAACGATAAGACCACACGGCCTTATGTCAAACTCATACGATCAACTGAAACGCAGGAATTAATGAAATATCCTCCTGCTTTCATGTTGCTCTGCCAGATTGCTCTTAGAGCCAAGCGAACGGATGATTATAATTTGCATGGGCTTTCCATAGGACAAGCAATGATCGGTGACTACCGGAGTTTGGGGCTAACACACCGGCAATACCGCACTGCTATTGATAAGCTTAAAACAGGCCAATTTATAGCAACCCAGACGACAAACAAAGGCACTATCGCAACTATAATAAACACAAAGGTTTTGGACATAAATGAAGAGGTGAAAGGACAAGCAAAGCGACAATCAAAAGACAAACAATCGACAACTATCAAGAATGAAATAAATAAAGAAATAAATATAATGTTCGATCAATTTTATTTTAACTACCCAAGGAAAGCTTGTAAGAAAAAAGCCGAAAGTATTTTCTCCGGACTTGATGAAGCAACGAAGCTGAAATGCATTGATGGAGCAAAAGCGTATGCTCACCAATGCAAAACCTTAAACACTGAAAAAAGGTTTGTAAAGCTGCCAACGACCTGGCTAAACCAAGGATGCTGGGACGATGAACCACTTACACCGCAACTTACAATTGACTGCCCTTATTCACAGGATGACATAAGACGATTTAAAGCCTTACATGCTGCCGGTTCGGGTTTGCCATCAGACTTCGATCAACAGTATAAACACTTAATCACCGGATAGAATGAAAGGATTTAAAATAGTTGATTTTAATAGCTACCAAAAAGAGATTACTGATTATCACAAACACGGAGCAAAACCCGGAATTGATTTGGGGTTCGATTCTGTGGCTCCATACTACAACATGCGTGAGCATGGGTGCACTGATTGGACGGGGCTCGCGCAGAGTGGAAAAACAACACTATTGCTAGAATTCTTGTTAACATCCTCTATATTCTATGGTTGGAAACACCTCCTATACATTCAAGATGCAGGAACAGTGCCTGAAGTTGTAGCTACGTTAATTCACATGTTAACAGGCAAAACTTTCAATAAGAAATATCAAAATGTAATTGACATTGCAGAGGTGTATAGTTCTATGAATTGGTTGTTAGAACATTTTCACATTCTTGAAAAAACGGACCATAAGTCAAAGATAACACCGATTGCATTCTGGGAATACGCGGCTGAATATAAAAAAGCACATGGGATCCAAACTGCTGTTATTGATAGTTGGAAGGATATGGACCACGATTACAATGCTCATGGTGGAAATTTCGCAATGTATTTATCTACGGTTTTGTCTGTAAGGAACCTACTTTCCGAACAACACAAGATACATTTTCACACGATCATTCACCCCAAAACTCCTCGTCGTGACCGTGAAGGAAATATTATACATCCACAAGTAGATGACATTGAAGGTGGACAAACCTGGAACTCTTTAGGAAAAACTATTATTTCCGTACACAGGCCAACCTTTGATGCTAAACATGTTGACGTCCAAATTTTGAAGGCAAAACCGGCTGTGGTTGGGACGCGTGGAATATTCACTCTTAACTACGATCCGACATTAGCGCGATTTTATGAGATTACAGACACCAAAAATGGTGGTATAAAGAGATTCGCCACACGAATAGAGAAACGTGATCAGAACAAGTAAAACACACCAAAAACAACACACAATGAACGAGGAAGTGATTAGAATAAATCAAAGAGCGAAAGGAACACCGGAAAATTTGTTGTGTCCGTTACGCCGTCAACTGGAATCCGGAAAGTTATTATTTGTCCGCCAGGCCATGCAAATAAAAGTCGAAGAGGCTGAACTAAAAAGTCCTAAAGGTGATTATAAAGAAGCATGGCAAAAAGTGGGGCTGCTAGTCGAAATTGAAGAGTATTTAAGGCAGGTTTATGAATTGGCATATCAACTAAATACAGCAGCTTTTAGAGCCGAACAAAGGATAACCATACTTCAAATTAAATACGATGAGCTTTTAAAACAAAACGAAATATTAAAAAACAACGTGACATTATAACTTATCAGTGAAAGAACAGTGAGAATGACCAAGTGTTAAAACAATCAGTCATTTTAAAATTATCAGTAATAGATCAGTAATAAAGTGTCGAATGATACATAAAATAATCAACATGAAAACTAAGAAAAAAGGTGCTAAGAGTTTACAAAAGTTTACAGATTTTGAAAGTATTCAAACAAAAAGTGAATTTATTAAATTCAAAGAAGACTTTCCGGGACAACGTGATGAGCTGTACAGGTACTTATACAAAAAGCTAAATGAGTCCTTTACAGCAGAAGTAAAACAAGAAGGGGATATTGACATGTACTACAGTAGAATAATTAGATTCTCCGAAGTAGACAACGAGGACTTTACTGTTAAAGTGTTGAGGCGGGAAAGATGGTATGCTAACGAGGCTTTTATTAATACATTCATCAACAATTCTTTATTCGACTCCCGAATTCTTCCATCGGTTTCTCAGATTGCAATGGGTACAGGTTTGAGTAGAATGACAGTACATAAACATTTGCAAGAAAGAAGGAATTCAGAATACTATTCCGAAAAAACGGAAATGCTCAGAGGTATGACAGACACGGTTTTAGCCGAGCTTTATAAAATTGGTATTCGCCAAGGAAATGTTAAAGCGTTAAATGCTTTCCTAAATTTTGTGTCTCCAACACGATCCCCTCAACCTTCCCAATCAAATACGCAGAACAATTACATTCAGATCAATGGAATGATTTTAAGCCAAGAGAACATAAAACAGCTTAACCCGGAACAACTTCAAACGATTGAGAATATTTTAAAGGGCAGTCTAACTCAACAGATAAAAGATAATTCCACCATTATTATTAAACCAGAAACAAACCGATAAATAACAGGTCATGAGCGACAGAATAAAATCAAACGACATAATAGACGATGAGCTATTTGTCAAAGTAACCCAGAACGGCGAACACTTCCTTAAAACAGTAAAAGACATCACAGACGGACTAAAAGAGAATCTTGTTGCTTCTCAGAGAATAATGGCAACAACCGTGTTTTCAGATTCGGCAGCTATTGAAAAATACACAAGAGAAGCAGAAAAGGCGGCAAAACTAAAAGCAATAATTCTAAAAGGTGATGTACTAGCCGAGAAGGTTAAACAAGAATCGATCAAGACACAGGCTGCTGCAAATAAAGAGACTGAGAAATCGGAGAAAGCAAAAACAAAGGAAGCCAAGGCACAAAAGGAACTTAATTCGGAGTATAAACAGGCTTCTATTGAACTCAAAAATATAGAACAAAGAATAAAGGATAATTCAATTGCCGGTCGTGATGCATCTGTAAGCGGTAAAATGCTAATCGAATACCATAAAGAATTAAAAGCGAAAGTAATAGCGGCCGATCAGTCGGTCGGTGACTTCCGGAGAAACGTAGGTAATTATAAATCAGGTTTTGATGGACTTGGAAATTCAATCAACCAGTTAACACGTGAGTTCCCTGCATTCGCAAATAGTGTCCAAACCGGTTTCATGGCTATTTCTAACAACTTACCTATTTTCTTCGATGAGATCAAACGTACACAAGCGCAAATAAAAGCATTACGAGCCGAAGGGCAACAAGTGCCTGGTTTATTTGCACAGCTTACTACAAGTATATTTTCATGGGGCACAGCTTTATCCGTTGGAGTTACACTTCTTACTATGTATGGAGGCGAATTAGTAAAATTCATTTCTACGTTGGGTGATGCAGACGAAGGGTTTAAGTTATCATACGAGGAACAAAGCAAGTACTATACAAAGCTTCGTGAATTAATTGAAAAGCAACTGGACTCACAATTAAAATTGAATGTTGCTAAAGGCAATATGACCCAACAGGAAGCGGACGATTTTAGATTGAACTATGATAAAAAGCAAAAGTTACTTGAGCTTGAAAATGAATATCAAGAAGAACGAAAGAAAATATCAGAAACGCTTTCTAAAGAGTTAGAGTATGATAATGGAGTTTCATCGGATAGAAAAAGAATACAAGCTGAAAATGCAAAAGCGTTTGAAAGGGCTAAAAAAGCAGAAGCCGCAGCTACTGAAAGATATAATAAACAGAAAACTGCAATAGAAAAAGCAACTCAAAATGAAATCGATTTGAACGCTGAGAATGCAAGAAAAGACGCAGACAAGAAAAAGGAAGATGATCAAAAGAAAGCCGTTAAAAAGGAAGCGGATTATCAAAAAATGCTACGTACCCTCCGGACTGAAAAT
>CAZMRM010000031.1:9318-16325 GCA_964568515.1 uncultured Chitinophaga sp.
GATGAGTATGTACGTAGAAAAACACAGTTACAAAATGAGCTGGATGATAATTTGAAGCAATACAAGGATAGTATGGCTATTCAAATAGAATTAAAAATAGCCTATTACAAGAAACTGGAAGAACTGGACAGAGAATTCCGGACACGGGATTTTGATCAGGAGCATAAGTTTGACCAGGAGAAAACCAAGTTATCCAATGAGGGTGTAAAAGCCAGGGAGGAAAATGAAGAGGAAATGGATAAGAAGTATTCCGAAGGCATTGAGAAGCTCTTTAAAAAGGAAACAGACGCGTTCCTAAAGACTCAAAAAAACAAGAAGAAGAAATTCAGGGATATGACGGATGAAGAGAAGGAAGAGTATTTCAAAAAACTGGCAAAAGACGCGAAAGAAGAATTCCAATTGACCTTATCATTTGTCGAGGACCTTAATAAAGCCAAATCTGACCGACTAGAGAAAGCGCTTAACAATGACATAGATAAACGTCAACGAAACATTCAACAGCAACAACAATTAGCGGCACAGGGATTAGACAATACTCTGGCATACGAAAAGGAGGCACTTGCAAAGGATGAGCTTGCGCGCCAACAATTAGCTAAGAAAAAGGAACGTGATGCTAAAATATTGGCCTTCTTGAAACTTATCTCCGCTTACGCTGACAAAGACGATAGTGAAGCAGTAACTAAGGCTTTTGTTCAGATGGCTGTTGCAACAGCTATAACCGGATCATTCGCTAAGGGTGTGGAAGGATTAGATGGCCCTGGAACAGAAACCAGTGACAGCATATTAGCCCGCCTTTCTAAAAACGAATCGGTTATTACTGCCAAAGGAACAAAACAAAACCCGGGTTTAGCTACCGCAATGAACAAAGGGAAAGTTGACGAGTACTTTGAAAACGAATACCTACCTAAATACATGGTATCTCACGATGTCGGTTCATTTGCTGAAAACATAGTGAATTCTCGACTATTACAAGAGTTCATTGCCGTTAAGGGTGAAATGCAAGAAATGAGAAAAGAGTTAAAACAGCGCCCAGTATCACAAATTAGCATGAATAACCTGGGGGAGGTTATCGATACCAAAATTGTAAACGGATTAAAGAAACAGACAACACATAAAAACAATGCACCACTTAATTACTTATAAAAAATGGAAAACGCAGAGAAAATCGCTCAACTTGAGCAACGCATCAGACAGTTAGAATTAACAGTATTGGCTCAAAAATCATCGATACAAGCATTGCACGGTATCTTCATTGGGCACTTGTTCCTAACTGAGGAACTCCCAATGATTAAGGTATTAAATGAGCAATTTGAAACCATACTGACATCATTTATCCGGGGCAACTTCAATAAAGCCAAAATCTCCGCCCAGGATTACGACACTTTTATTAAACAAGCCCAAGAGGAATTTCCTGTAAAGACAGACTTTTCAGGGAATTGATGCTTAAGGGAGAGGCCTCGAATTAATTGAAGCTTCTCCCCTCTGCCCTATTTTATAAATTTGTAAATTATTTTATAAATATGAAAAAGGTTTGCTAAGATGATTGATTGGCGGGCAATGCAGAGGTATCAGACGAAAAAAACCTTTCTAAATAGACATTTCACCGAACACCTCATAAATTAAAGGTACCGTAAATTACGGTCAAATACGGAGAACAAACCTCAACAAGTTATTAAATATTCCAGTGTAGAATATCTGTTTTATCAGTTTCAAAAATGGTCTATTTTAGCTCCCAAAAAACGAAAAGCCTGTCTATGAAAAAGCTCTTAGTATTCGTATCCATTTTATTCTTCAAATTCGGGTTTAGCCAAGATTGCCCAGGAGTAAGAAAGGAAATTGATAAATTCCAGAACACGACTTCATACATTGCTGACCCGGTTCATTTCGCAACGTTTATAAAAAAAATTAACGGAAAGGATACCGCATACATCCTAAGCATGCATACAAAAGGCACTACCGCTAATGTAGGGAAAAAGGGGCTTTACATAATATTTTCGGATGGTAAAAGGATTGATCGCCCAGAAACCGTAATTGAGTTAACATTAGGTGAAGGTGCTTATTACTATTATGCCACCATAAAGTTAACGAAGGCCGAGCTGGAAATTTTAAGGACTTCCTTTATCACTGATTGGCGCTTATACATTTATGATGGTATTGCATTAGTGGATTATTCAAAGGGATTGACAGAATCTGTTCAGTGTATTTTGACAAAAATTAATTAATAAAATAATGCTTGACATAGATAAATTGACATCTGGCTACGATAGAGAGAAATCCTTCCTAACCTTAGTCAAAGGATGTGAAGGAAAAATCATAGATAATACCTTCTGCCTTATAGATAGAAAAGTTCATTACGTGACGTATATTCTTGATAGTTATAAATCTCCTTTAGAGCGAATTCGAATTACGGGGAAAATATCCCAAGCTTTTGAAAAAGAATTTGACATGAAAACTGTCGAAACAAAGGAATTTGTACTAAAAATGTTGAAAAAACATTACCCGCAATTTTATAAGCTCTAACGTAATACATGATCCGGTTCTCATGTATAAATGCTTTACATGAGCGAAGATTTAAGGTATTTTACTTAAGTAGGGGCTTTTTGGCGACAAATTTGATTACAAAATTTGATTTTTGAATCAAAAAATTATACATTCGTCGTATATTAATGCCATTTGATCATTTTTTTTGTGTTTGACTACAAAATTGTAGTTAAATTTGTCGCCAGATTTTAGCATCAAGGTATTGATTGTGCAAAATTTTCGAAAGGATTGTATACTTTTTCAACAGATTTTACGTATAAAAAGTAACAACTAAGCAAATGAAAGAATTAAAAAAATACACTACAGGCTTTCTTTTTTCTGACTCAAGTTTTTTATCAGGTGCTGGAACAGTTATTAATTTAGCTGGAAATTTCTATGAATTTAATATTTCTGAATCAGAAAATGAGGCGGATTTTATTGCTATTAGAAATGATTTTGAAGTAATAGGTCAAGATTTAAAGATGGCTATGGAAAAAACTTCATTAGATCAATAATTAATAATGTCAGAAGATTCTCAGCCTGCTACCCCCTCTATTCCTGAAGATAAATCATCAGAAGAAGCTATAATAGAAAAGCTTACCAAAGTCGACCCTAAAGTATTTGAAGGTATTTCGAAGGATAAAAAGGAGCGGATAATTCACAGCTTTGCAGTTATTCAAAAAACTCATATTGGTCCTTTACCAGATCCTGAAACTTTTGCTAAGTATGCTGAATTAATTCCTAATGGTGCTGATCGAATAATGACAATGGCTGAAAATCAAGCTAATCATCGTATGAAAATGGAAGCAAAAGTGATTAGTGGTCAATTATTGCAAAGTAATATAGGTCAATTTTTAGCTTTTTTTATTGGTATTAGCGCTTTAGTAGTTAGCGGCTATTGCATTTCAAATGGTCATGAGTGGGGTGGTGGAATTATTGGCAGTGCAGGTATCGTTGGATTAGTTACAGCATTTATTCAAGGAAGA
Organism: uncultured Chitinophaga sp.; assembly: GCA_964568515.1. Lineage (GTDB taxonomy): Bacteria > Bacteroidota > Bacteroidia > 2-12-FULL-35-15 > 2-12-FULL-35-15 > 2-12-FULL-35-15. The sequence goes on from CAZMRM010000031.1 coordinate 12,825, forward strand.
AAACGTCAAACAATAAATTTAATCGAGAAAAGACCACCGCCGGCTAAACCAAAAAATAATACATTGAAATAATTTGGTATTTGAATTTAATAAGCAACTATTAGTTGTCGAAAAATTTATTTCTGTACCTTATTTGTACCTCCCTCTCCTACTCTTCAACAACCACGCACAACCTTACTTTCTGTATTGGGAAGTGATGTAAGAAATCAAACAAAAACATCACCTACCAAAATCAATAGAATCAATACATACAAACAGCCATCTGTTCCTTTGCTTATAATTCTCTTTCCTTATAATATTTTCTCTTTTCTTGCCGCAGAGATTAATAAGTTCTAATTAGCATTAGAAGATATTACAATTACTATTTATTGTGGGATACCTTTTGCATCAGTCGGAAATGAAAAAGAACAATGTAAAAAGTAAAAGTATTTTAATATTCATTCACAACAATTTAAATTTAAAACTATGATCTTAACTATTATATTAGTAATTGTCGGAATCATTGCTGTTATAGCAATATTCAGGGCTCGTGCAAAAGGAAAAGACAGTAATGGACCCATGACTGATAACTAACTTTTTATTTGCGGCTTGTTTTTCCTGTATTACAGCTATATTATAATGAGCAAAAAAAATACACGCAATATGCTGGATTGATGAATAAATTCCCTTTATTAACTGATTAATCTTTATTCCATGCCTGAAGGCCCGTCTATTGTCTTAGTAAAAGAAGAAACCAAACCTTTTATTGGAAAAAAAATACTTTCTGTTTCCGGCAATTCCAAAATTGATCAAAGTAGATTGATAAATAAAAAGATCATTGATATTAAGACATGGGGCAAGCATTATTTAATTTGCTTTCAGGATTTTACTCTAAAAATTCATTTTTTGATGTTCGGTTCTTATCGTGTCAATGAAAAGAAAAATAGTCCTGTTCGCCTGAATCTTACTTTTAAAAAAGGAGAAATAAATTTTTACACTTGCTCTGTCAGCTACCTGGAAGGTGACTTAAATGACCATTATGACTGGAGTGCCGATGTGATGAATGATAATTGGGATCCTGCAAAAGCAAAAGTCAAATTAAAAAAACAAAATACGAAACTGATCTGCGACTCTTTACTGGATCAGGATATTTTTTCGGGGGTTGGTAATATTATCAAAAATGAAGTGCTATACCGCGTTCGTATCCATCCGGAATCACTCGTTAAAGAAATACCTGCACTCAAAATCAAGAAGCTTATTGATGAAAGCCGGATCTATAGTTTTCAATTTCTGGATTGGAAACGTAATTATGAATTAAAAAAACATTGGTTAGCACATACAAAGAAAATTTGCCTGCGTTGCAACTTACCAATTATAAAGAAATATACAGGTCTTAAAAAAAGGCGCAGTTTTTTTGCGAAAAATGCCAGTTAATATACATACAGCAGCGATAAATTCGTAGTGCTGTTGAGCTGCATTCGAGGATTTGTTTTCTCATGATTTTTATTCAATCTTCTAAATACCCTGTAAAAGGGGTTTCCGGGGATGGCACACGAGTTGTCAATTGGGCATCAAACTATCTTTATGAAAAGAAGAACACTATACCCATCTGTGGAGCAATACAATATACAGACACTACCTTCAGCTATTGCTTAACCTTCCATGAAAACAAAGAAATATTCATATTTATACAGAAACGGATTATCGCTCACCTTTCTTTTTTTAATGTTACTTTCTTTTGCCGGTCAGATATATACAGGATGGAAAGAACACAACGATTTTTTAGCTGATTATGGTGTAGTCGCTTTACCTCTTAGTAACTATTTATCCAGTGGTCACTTTTTACAGGCCACATTTGAAAATTGGGAAAGTGAATTTTTCCAAATGGCTCTCTTTGTAATTTTAACTATTTTCTTAAGGCAAAAAGGTTCATCAGAATCAAAAACATGTGATGAGGAACTTTATAATCCGGAGGACTTGGTTGCAAAACCAGATTCTCCTTTATCTGTAAAAAGAGGAGGCCTTTATTTAGCAATTTATAAACACTCTTTATCGCTTGCTCTTCTTTTTCTCTTTATATGCTCCTTCCTTTTACATTGGTACGGAAGCTGGCTCGATTTCAATGAGAAGCAATCATTGGAAGGTAAACCCCTTCAATCGTTTGCTGTATTCATTGAAAATAAAAAATTCTGGTTTGAATCATTTCAAAACTGGCAAAGTGAATTCCTTTCCATTTTTACCATTATTTTTCTCTCTATTTACTTAAGACAGATCGGATCTTCACAATCCAAGGCTGTAAATGATCCTCATAGTAAAACAGGAGAGAATTAAACGTTAATGTCGAAAATTAATTTCCAGTAATTATGATTCGCGAATGAGAGTTAATGTAGATAGTAACTTCAACATTTCAGGCTTGGTACTGGATAAATCTCCAAGTACCGGCGCTCCTGTTTATTCATTAAGCGTTTCATAATTTCTACACTATCCATTCAGAGATACTAATTGACCCATTTATTGCACTAAAAGAATATATCGGAATTATGCTGTAATCTTTTAGTAAATCTTTTGATGCGAAACGCCAGTTATCAATTTCAAACAACAAATGGATACTGATAATATACATGATTACAAATGGCACTTTTTTTAGTACTATAATCCGGTCGCTGAATTTATTATAGGTATTCCAACCTTCTCAGTAAAAGTTGAGAAATAGATTGGATGCTAAGTTGAACCTATAATAATACAGCAAATCATTCATACATTAATTAAATCTTAACACATGAAAAAATTTCTTACTGTTCTGTCTTTTCTTTCTTCAGGACTTGCTTATTCGCAGTCCGCACAACTTACGCCTGTCGTAGATATCGGTACGCATACTGTTGATGTTAATGTACCTGCAAAGTTTGTGAGTACGTTCCCAGGAGGAAAAACACTTCGGGTGTCTTCCAACTATACCGTCTCCGTTTTCCAGGCGGGTGGTTTGAACAAACCCAGATTTATGGCCTTCAGTCCGACGGGTGTATTACACGTATCCGACCAGACTGCCGGAAAAGTGTTTGCCTTGCCAGATGCTGATAACAATGGAATTGCGGATACACTAAAGGAAGTCGCCACCGGTTTCACAGGCAATCATGACCTGAAATTTTACAAAGATGCCCTGTACGTAACAGAGCCTACCCGTATCTGGAAATGTACTGATGCGGATGCAGATGGTGTTTATGAAACAAAAACCGTTTTTATCGACAACATTGGCAACAACGCTACCAATGGCCACAGTACGCGAACTATCGTTTTCGATTCCATCAACCAAAAAGTGTATGTCTCCGTGGGTTCTTCCTGCAATGTCTGCCGGGAAGATGACCGCGCTATCATTGAACAATACAATGAGGATGGTACTGGCCGGAGGGTGTTTGCATCGGGTATACGCAATGCAGTTGGAATAACGCTGCATCCTGTAAGCAACCGGCTATGGGCAAATAATAACGGCAGTGACCTTCAGGGCAATGAAATTCCCCCTGAATG
>CAZMRM010000032.1:0-1847 GCA_964568515.1 uncultured Chitinophaga sp.
GGAGCCCCTTTTTCACAAAATACAGACGTGATGGGTGTACATACTTATGACTGGTTATCAGGTAACTTTTTTCTGGTAGGTAAATGGGATAGCCAGTTTGGGAATGCAGAACATATTGGTATCAGCATGTTTGGTTATGATGTTGGGAAACAGCAATTTTTTATAACGTATTATGATAATCTTGGAAATGTTCGTTCCTGTGATGTTACTTATTTCAGGCATATCTGGAAATTTGCAGGAAATAAGGAGCGTGCAACCATTGTATTCAGTGAGGATGAACAAACATTTATTGAAGATTGGGAAATACAGAAAGATGGAGTAAAATGGGAACCACTTTGTTCATTCAGAGGAAAAAAAATAAAATAAAATACGAATGCTTAGCAAAGATGCAATCCACAAAGGGTTGCATTTTTTTTTATTGGTGCCTGGATTAATTTTCTGAAAGTGGTTTAATTGGAAGAAAATAAATTAAGAAAGTAGCTTTCAAAAAGAGGTGTATGCTGCTTTGGGGTTTTTTAAAAGAATTTTAGAAAGAGAACCGTTCTGTCATGAGCGGCTATAACCCCCATCAGTTATAGCATATACGCTTAATATGGTATAGCAAAAATTTTGAAAACTGCTAGAAAGATTGTAATTTCAATCTAAATGATTTGATTAATTAACGATTACCTCTTCTTGTATAACAAACGAAGGATCTGCGAGTGGGTATTTAAAATTTAAATCTCTAAAAAACAATTAAAATGAAAATTTTCTACACATTATTTCTGATGTGCTTTTTCTGTTTTACATTAAATGCACAAATTCCACATCCACTTATTAAACAGCTCGTAAACGACATGAGTAACGATAGTCTGCTAAATCATGTTAACGAATTAACAGGAGAGAAAAGTTGCATTTTGAAAGGAAAGTCAGTCACTATTAAAAACAGGGTTAGTAAAACAGGTAATGATGTAGCTGCTGATTATTTGAAGGACAGAATGGAATCGTATGGATTTACCGTAAATGATCAAAGGTACAGCTCAGGAGGAAGAAATATCACTGCTGAACAGAAAGGAAGCCTTTATCCTGATAAAAAATACATCATTTGTGCACATTATGATGCAGTAGCCGATTATTGTGCTGATGATAACGTGAGCAGTTGCTCTGCCATACTTGAAATCGCCAGATTATTATCCAAGCATAAATTCAAGTATACGATTGTTTATGCATTTTGGGATGAAGAAGAAGTTGGAATGCTCGGAAGTGCCTATTATGCAAAACAAGCTAAAACAAATAAAGAAAATATTATGGGATTGATCAATATAGAGATGTTGGGATACGATAGTGATAGTGATTATAAATTTGATATTCATACCAAATCAACTTCATTAACACTCTCAAACAAGATGAAGGAAATTAATACGGGTTATGCATTTAATTTAAAACCAAATGTCATAAATCCGGGAACCGATCGCAGTGATCATGGTTCTTTCTGGACACAGGGATATAGTGCTATCTGCTTTGGAGAAGCATTCTTCTCTGGCGATGATAATCCAAGCTATCATCAGTCAAGTGATAGAGTAAGACTTTTTAATTTACCGTATTATTATGAACTCTGTCGCTTGAGCCTTTCTGCCATTGCAACATTTGCCGAACCTTTTGATGCTACAGTAATTGATAAGCATGAACCGAATGCTGAAATTAATTTTCAAACGTATCCAAATCCTGTTAAAGATTTGTTAACCATAAAATATGATTTAACGGAAAAAACAGCTTTGGAATTAAGTGTTTATAATATTCTAAGTGAAACCAATGTCGTTTTGCTAAATGAGATGAAGAATGCCGGATCTTATCAATATGAATGGGAT
>CAZMRM010000032.1:1857-4354 GCA_964568515.1 uncultured Chitinophaga sp.
TTTGCTGCTGGTGTATATGTTATTGTTATCAAATCAAATGGACAAACCTATTCTCAGAAAATTGTTTTAGAAAAATAATGCTTCATCAAGTCTTTAAACTTTTTTATTACTGGTGAATGCTGGTTCAAAAGAACCAGCATTTTTATTTATCTAAAATTAAATGAGTATCGGTAACTTGTACCACAACAGAAAAATCTTGCAGAAACCGGGTATCTGTTCGAAACAACTGGATCAGGTGTATCAGTAAAATTGCTATTAAGAAAGTTAAAAAGGTGATTTTGGTATAAAGTTCCCGATACTCATTTAAACTTAGAAATAATAAACCTCTGTCAAACAAAATTTATAATTCATCTATTGTTATTTATGTTTGATAGTAGTTTTCTTTGCGCCAGTTATCGCCAGGAAAAATGAAGATGAAAATTCTTTATACGGTAGAAAGCTTTGTTTATAGTGCTTTTCAGCTATTTAATAGCGAAGGTTGCATTGTATGTATAAACTTATAAACAAGCAAGCGTTAACTAAATTCAATAACCTTGTTTGTTTGATTCTCGTTAAATGGGGTAAATCATCCCCAATTAAAAGTTCTTATAAATAAAATGAATCTGTTAGATTCCTTTAAAACAGAGGAAAGCAGGGAGTTAAAATAAAACAGAAAATTAATTCACATTTTTATTGCATGACATTTCGTTCTTTGAAATATTGCAATACTTACAAAAAAATAAAAATTTATTATGTAGGGTTAATGAATGTCTTAATCTAAAGTTGACACAAAGGTTAAGATAAAAAAACATTAATTTAAGAACTTGTATTTTTCAAGCCATTCCAATGCTTTTTCTTCGCTGTTAAAAAGTTTGGTAGGAACAAGTGGTTTTTCCAAGGTTAAAAAAATATTTCCAGCTAAAGAGCTTAATGCACTTCCGGTTATGAAGGCAGCTGAAGTAACATATTGGACAACCTCTTTTGTTTTATAATATTTCATTGCCGCTCTGTCCATAGAAACAAAATTTCTTCCGTCCAAGAGTAAAGGGCGAGCGACTCCATTTGATAATTTTAGCCGATCCCTTACAATTTGTTTAGAGATTTCAATATTCATCACAAGTCTTGGTTTGTATTCAACTACTAGAATCCCGTTAGACAACCACATTCTTGTATAATCATTTTCCAAGTAGGACTCTCTCATATCTACTTTATACATTTTTATTTTAAGATTTTTTAGAAATCATACTTAAATCTAACTACAAAAGTATAAATATTATGGAAAAAAAGACTACTTCAAATATTATTAACACAGTTAATGATATTGCAACCATTTGCCAACGAAATGGAATTGCACATCTCTATACAGAAGATGAGACATATAATGGACGAACAATTACAGTCAAAGGAAATGAATTGGTAAATTTTGGCTCTTGCAGCTATTTAGGACTGGATGTGGATGATCGTTTAAAAGAAGCTGCCATACAGGCAATAAGGCAATATGGAGTGCAGTTTTCTTCATCGAGAAGTTATATTGCATGCACACTTTATTCGGAATGGGAACAGCTGCTGCGCTCCATGTTTAATGCACCGTTGGTGCTTACCACCTCTGTTTCATTAGGTCATCATGCAGTAATTCCTGTTGTGGTTGAAGCCGGAGAAGCTATTATAATGGATCAACAAGTACATGCCAGTGTTCAGGATGCTGTTTTAAAAATGCAATCAAAAGGAGTTGCGGTTTCAGTTATACGTCACAACCGGTTGGATGAGCTTGAAGCCAGAATAACGGATCTCATTAATAAACATGAAAAGATCTGGTATATGTTGGACGGTGTTTACTCGATGTATGGGGATTATGCCCCCATGAAAGAGCTGGTGAAACTGCTTGAACGGTTTAAACAATTGCATTTATATGTAGATGATGCTCATGGAATGAGCATCGAAGGTTTACATGGAACGGGAGTAGTGTTGAGTCAGGTTGCACTGCACAAAAGAATGGTGCTTGCTACGTCGTTGAACAAAGCTTTTGCTGCCGGTGGTGGAGCATTTATATTTTCGGATGAGGCCTTATGTCAGAAAGTCAAATTTTGTGGAGGTGCCATGATTTTTTCAGGACCACATCAGATACCTGTAATAGGTGCAGGGATTGCATCCGCAAAAATTCATCTGTCAAACGAAATTTATAGCCTTCAAAAATCTTTAAAAGAAAAACTTCATTATTGTCATCAATTGCTGGAACATTATGAGTTGCCTCTTCTTTCAAATATGGATTCTCCTATTTCGTTTGTTGGCCTGGGTTTGAACAGGGTCGGGTTTAACATGGTAAAAAGATTAATGAATGATGGATTATACGTAAATATCGGAATCTTTCCAGCAGTACCAGAAACATGTACAGGCTTACGTTTTACAATTACGAATCACCATTCTCATTCGGACATTCAAAAACTGGTTGAAAGAATTGCCTATCATTTTCCGAAAGCATTAAATGATGAAGGGCGCACCATTGTAGACGTGCACAGGG
>CAZMRM010000032.1:4364-5274 GCA_964568515.1 uncultured Chitinophaga sp.
ACGTTCACAGGGCATTTAAAAAGGTCATTGATTTTAAAAAAGAAGAAGTTCCACATACTGTATCACCAAACTCAAAATATAGAATACAGCAAGAAACCACCATTCATAAGATTGACCCTGAGTTATGGGATAATTTGCTTGGTAAAAACGGAATATTTGATTGGGAAGGACTAAAAATCCTGGAAGAGGCCTTCCAAAATAATAAACAACAGGAAAATAATTGGAAATTTTACTATTACATAATCCGAGACGAACTGGATAAACCGGTGTTAGCAACATTTTGTACAGTAGCATTAACCAAGGATGACATGCTTTCACCTGTTGCGGTATCCCATAAAATTGAAATGGAGAGGTTGGTTAATCCCTATTATTTATGTTCCCGAACGCTCATGATCGGATCCTTATTGACACATGGACAGCAGCTATACATAGATCGTTCTCGACCGGACTGGAAAAATGTAATGATGCTGTTTCTTGATATTCTTTGGAAAGAGCAAGAAAAAGAAAGGGCTAATGTTATTAATTTAAGGGATTTTGATACACACGACGTTGAAATGCAGGAGTTTCTTATAAATCAGGGTTTTTTAAAAATCAATTTACCGGATAATCATATTATGAAAGAATTGCATTCAACTAAAGACGCTTATCTGGAAAACCTGAAATGGAAAGACAGGTATTATGTTAAGAACAGGGCCATAAAGAATGAAGACTACTATCAAACGGAAATTATTGAAAATGTTAATCATACAGATGTTAGTCATTATTATCAATTATATAAAAATGTAGCACGGAAGAACATCGGATTAAATATGTTTCACCTGCCCAGAAAATTTTTCAAACAATTGATAAAATCTCCTCAATGGGAAGTGATAACCATAAAATCAATAGAGGATAATCGTTTGGCAGGGGT
>CAZMRM010000032.1:5284-16047 GCA_964568515.1 uncultured Chitinophaga sp.
TCAAAGTTTAGGGTCTACGGAATAAGGATCAAATTATAAAACAAATACAACTTACAATTTTTCAATAATAGGAATGGATTATATATATATGGAAAAAGACATTTATTCCCAAGTCTTATGGCAGGTTGTTTTGCGTGCACAAGAATTGAATTTGAAATTTATTGATCTGGGAATATCGGCCCCGCTTAATAAGCGAAAATTTGGTGCAGATGCTATTCAACAAATGGCGTTTGTACAGATTCAGGATAATTATAATATGTCTGTGATCAATGCAATCGCTAATACGGGTGGTATTCTTGCAGAGAAGAAAACAGAACAAAAGAAGATGGCCATCAAAAGAATGGAAATATTAAAGAAAAGAAAGAAAGAAAATACAAAACATCATAAATGAAGAAACATTACTTCTCACTATTTTATATAATACTTAATACGGTAAGGATATCGAAAAAACAATTCCCCCTCCTGACTGATTATAGATATCTATAGTACCGTTTAATTTACGTACTGCTTCTTTGACAGAAAGCTGTTCTGATTGTTTTGCATCTATATTAAACATACATCTGACATTTTTTTCAAAAAGCCTGTTCAGGTCTTCCAGTGAAACGTCTTTATTGTTAAAATGTAAAATCATTATCAGTTGTGTATCCGAAAGTTCGCGTACTGTAAACTGTATTTTGTTTTCATCTTTTGCTCCCCGATAATTGATAGCAGTCGTAATTAATTTTTGTAAAATAGAATAGATGAGTACAGGGTCACTGTATAAATCATGCTTGTAGAAAATATCTTTGTGAAAACTTACTTCATTGTATCCTTCTGTAAATTTTAACCCTTCAATTATACGGTCAAAAATAAATTCAATATTAACATTTTCGGAAATTTTGGATGTATGATGATCAGCATATTGTTCTCTGTCCTTTTTAATGATTTGAGCACTTTCTTCAAGAAAGGAGATGAGATGCTTCGCATCAATACTTTCTGATTTACTTTTGAGCAAGTGAAGCATCTCTGATATAGAGTCCAGAGGTTTGTTTTTATCGTTTGCAGCGGTTCCGAACAATGCTAATGCATTTTTTTCTTTTTCTGCTTGTTCTGTTGTTTTAATGATGAAAATTACTTCATTGATCTCATCTTCTTCCTTATGGGCATGTGTAGCTGTTAATAAAATAGGGATCGGCTGATCATTTAAAGCTAACAACACTTTCTTATCTGCAAAAGAAGAAGACTCAAGCGCTTCCTTAATAAGATTGTCATTTTCTATAAATAAAGGAAAAACAGGTTTATGTAAATATTCATTGTGCTCAATACCAAGTAATGATTCACCAATTTTATTGATAAAACGTATTTGCCCCAGTGCATCTGTAACAATAAATGCTGATTGCGGAGGAGCTTCAAGCATTGCATTTATGGCTTTCATAGATACCATTGAAGTTTCTATTTTTTCAATCACCATGTTTAAAGCAAAGGTGACATAATTTAATATATTGCGTTCATCGATTTTTTCATCGCAAAGTACAGCTTTATTTGAAAAATCAAGAGAAAGTGTTGAACGAATGGTTTGTTCAACATTATCAACGAATTCTTTAAAGGCACCTTCTTTTGATTTTAGGAAAATGATTTTTTCAAGCATTTCATATGCTCGGTCATCTACTTCGTTCCATTTTCCTGTTCTGTTTAGGTAGCGATAGGTATTCTCCAAAATGGAGCATATAAAATCGGCTTCCACTATTTTATTTTTCCCGTATAATGTTTCAACTTTATTCATCCACTCGGCCTGCTCTTGTGAAAGCTTAATTTTTTGTTTTTTTAAATGGATGTACATTTCTTTTATTAAATCAGTTGTTGCTGATTGATTTTCAAATTTTAAAAGATTGTCCTGCTGTCTTTTTTCTCCAAATTTTGCCTTTGATTTAGCTTCCATACAATTTGAAATGTAAGGCTTAATTGCCTTTCGTTAATTTGGTGTTTAATTTAAAATCGAACTGTTTATTTATCTTTCAGCAATGATAAACAATTATGATTTTTTAAAATGTTTTTTAACTCTTCTATACTGGTCGTTCCAATCCCTCTGTATTGCAGAAGGTCATGGACAGTGTGTTTTTCAAGTATTTCCCTGATCGTTGATTCTATACGTGCCAAAGCAAAACACAGACGGGTGGACATTATTGAACGTAAACCAACTATTGGCGCATCAAGTAATTTCTGTTCAGGGGTTTGTATTTTTGAATTGAGCCATTCATGAAGCTTGTCGATTGTACTTTGAGATCTTAAAGTACGCAAGGCATTTCTAAAGTGAGTGTATACAAGGTTATAAGGCAAATTAAACTGATCGACCATTTGTTTATGGCTATGATGTATTTTGTAATAATTGATGGTGCGAACTTCGATCTCGGTTAAACTGCAAAAATTGCTTATCGTCCATTGGTCCCAATGATCCTTATAAGGTGCCAAAATTGTATTCAGTGAGTTGATCTTAATTTTTTCCTTTGTGCTATTTGCTGAGTGTTCACGGAACAAATGCCTTATATCTGCTTTGAGAAGCTGCATCAAATTTTCGAAACCTCTTATTCCTTTATATTCTTTTAACCCTTTACGTTCAACAAATCTTTTTATAGGAATTGTTTCAGAAGCAATTCTTTTATGAGTTTTAATCATCACAGGAATATGATTAGGATAAAACAAATTAATGTACAACCGATTATACCTAAATGTTCCTATGAGTTCAAAGACCATTTATGTATGCTGTGTCATACAAAAAGACACAGGATAACTTTTATTACCGCTACTAATGTAGTAATATTATTGAATAGGTGTATACTATTTAAATTAAAAAAATGACCGTATTTATTTAAAAGAAAAATGTTTTTTTAATAAATTACAAATCAGTCAATTGTAATTTTTATGCACCTGCTTTTTTGCAATTATATATTATAACAATTTGCTTTATCCTTTGTTCAGTAGTATTATTGCATACTTTGGCTCTCAAAAAAATTTTCTGCACGTTATGAATTTCAATGGTGATAAATGCATCAATCATTTAAAAATGAAAATGATTGTCTTATTCATTGGCTCTATACTAAATTGCTCACGTGTGAGCGCTCAGCATTATGAAGCCAAATCCATCGTTTACAATACAGTTTTGGGAGGTATTACAGCTTGTGCGGGTGCTATAATCAACAAAAAAAAAGAAGAAAAGTGGTATAAAATTTTTACCCAAAAATTTGCAATCGGAGCAGCAGGCGGGATGCTGATGTATACTGGAAAAAAATTAAATACGCTTATTGCTAGCGAAAAAAAATTAGGATATGGCTGGTTATCACGAAGTGTATTTTCTGCAGGAATTTCAATAGTTGAAAATGTTGCATCTGGCCGGAAATTCTGGTCAGTCTGGCATTATGATGTTGGATTTGTTCGTATAGAATATGATTATGAAAATCATTTTCTTCGTCCCCGTGTAATGCCTTCTGCTTTGGCAGCCACCATCTTTTTATCAGTTCACGGAAGAGTTGATCTGAAAACAAGTTTTAGTTCCGGTACCCTTACTTTTCGCACACGACTGATCAGTTATCAGCCCAAGCTGGTTGGTTCTACCATAACCAATGCTTTTTTATTAAGCGATACATTAACAAGGGGGACCGTTTTTTTTCACACCTATGCACACGAGATGATCCATGCTTTTCAGTTTGCTGAGTTTTCAGGAGTGAATCACTATTTTAAACCTTTTAGTAATAAATGGGAAGCAAAATCAATGCTTTTCAAAAATGCTCATAAATGGATTTATGGTGATTTGAACTATGAATTGATGGGTCTTCACTATTTTGTTATTCAGGGAGGCTCCACCAGAAATTACTGCAAGAATTTTCTTGAAAATGAAGCAGAATTCCTGAGTGTCGGAAAGTCGGCCTGCGATTAGTAAATATGCGTAAATTTGTAGCATTACGAATTGATGATTATTTATGAAAGAGTTATCCAATGATGCAGTACTGAGTAACACATCCAAAACAATTTATCCCATACTTTTTTCAATCAGTTTTGCGCATCTGCTCAACGATTTATTGCAGTCCATTATTCCTTCGGTTTATCCGATGCTCAAGCAAAACTATGCATTGAGTTTCTCCGAGATCGGATTCATCACATTTACATTTCAGGTTACTGCGTCTATTTTACAACCGTTTGTTGGAAATTACACCGATCGTTTTCCAAGACCCTATTCATTTGTTGTAGGTATGCTCTTTACACTTGTTGGTGTTTTGCTGTTGTCCTGGGCCTCCGGTTTCTCACTTATTTTGTTGGCGGTTGCTTTGGTAGGAATTGGTTCTTCTATTTTTCACCCGGAATCCTCCAAAGTTTCTTATTATGCTTCGGGTGGCAGGAGAGGACTGGCACAATCCATTTTTCAATTAGGAGGCAATACCGGAAGCGCTATTGGTCCTTTACTCGTTGCATTGGTGATTATTCCCAAAGGACAACATTTCATTGCTGTTTTTTCAGTTGTTGCAATTTTGGGTATCATTGTACTGGCAAATGTTGGCAAATGGTACAAAGATCATTTATTTCTGAGAGCAAGTGGTAAACTTAGGAGTGAGGATCATGTGCATAATTTGTCAAAAAGCAGGGTTCTTACTTCGATTGTTATATTGCTTATTCTGATTTTTTCCAAATATTTTTATCTGACCAGCATTACCAGTTACTTTACATTTTATCTTATTCATAAGTTCCATCTGAGCATCCCTCAATCACAATTTCATTTATTCATGTTTCTCGCATCTGTAGCAGCGGGCACTGTATTGGGCGGGCCGCTCGGAGATAAATTCGGAAGGAAATATGTTATCTGGTTCTCCATTTTAGGAGTCGCACCTTTTACATTATTGATGCCCTATGCGGATCTGTTCTGGACAAGTGTTTTATCTGTTATTATCGGTGTTGTTTTGGCTTCTGCTTTTTCTGCGATCCTGGTATATGCACAGGAACTTGTTCCGGGGAAAGTAGGAATGATCTCCGGATTGTTTTTTGGTTTTGCATTTGGAATGGCAGGAATTGGCTCTGCATTATTGGGTTATCTGGCAGATAGAACAAGTATCGATTATGTTTATCACGTTTGCGCTTATCTTCCGTTGATTGGAATCCTGACGATTTTTCTACCTTCCATTAAAAAGAAATAATATATAGAAGGGGGACCAACAATTTATTCCCCTTTTTTTATCAGTTTTCTAAACTGATAAAAAACCCGTTGGAATAAACTGAGTTCCTCTGTAACAATTTCAGCACTGCCCTGCATTTCTTCCTTGTAATCGAGTTGCTTTTTGTAGGTAGTGGTTAACTGATCCGGTAATGCTACTTCCACTGCATAATTTTGTTTTTGAGGAATAACGGATATGTTTTTTACAAATCCTTTGAGCATTCCATATTCCTGGTAAGGGTAATTATTGAGTTTAATATTTACCGTTTGACCGGGTTTTAATTTTCCTGAGTTCTGCAATGGTAAAATCAGCTTTCCAATTACTTCCTGCTTTTGTGCCGGAACAATACTCAACACTTCATCTCCTGCTTTGATGGCTTGGTTTACGTTCCAATAGTTGAATAAAGAAACGATGCCATCAAATGGGGAAATGATCAAATAGGTTTGTTCCCAGTTTTCAATCTGAAACTTTAATGCTTGTATACTGGCATTCAATTCCTGGACATATTTCTCCGTTTCCTGAACTGCCAGTAGTTGTAGTTGCAGTTTGTTTTTTTCCAGGTTGTTGATCGTAATTTTATTATTCAGGTTATTGATTTTAATGCTTTCATAGTTCTTTTTAGCTGCTAAGTAGTCCCTGTTCTTATCTTCATATTCTTTGGAACTGATGGTTCCGTTTTGAAAAAGATTACCAAAACGGTTAAAATCTTTTTCCATGAGATCAAATTCCTGTTTGGATAAATTTTCTTGTAGTTGGTATTTCGTCAGCAGCACATTGTACGTGTCCAATTCTTTGTTGATAATAGAAATTTCTCTTTGCTGCGGATTGGTTTCTGAAAACAATTTATAGGAGTTATAGCTTTTTAGAAACTGTAAAAAAGGGGTACTGATGTCACCCAACTGCAATGAATCATAAAATACAATTTCCGGCAGGTTCTTTTTTAATTTTAAGTTCGTTTGGAAACTATCCAATAAAGTGGAGACCGATAAAATATGTTTATAGTTTGCCGGGTTTTCCAGTACCATCAATACGGCATCCTGTTTCACAGGTTGGTTATTTTTAACCGGCAAATAAGTGATTTTACCGCTGGTTTTTGCAATGAGTGTGATGGGTGGGTTAGTAGTGGTAACAGTTACTGTGGCGGGTAATGTTTCCGGATATTTTATAAAAAAAGAAAACAGCAGGACCACTATCATGATTCCGAAAATAATGGTGACTCCCCATCGTATGATCCATTTGGGAACTGCAGAAAGCAACTCATTCACTTCATCCGTTTTAATTTCTATTTGCGGTTCTTCTGTCATTAATTTCCAAGTTCGAGTTGATTCTTAACCAGTTCATAATAACTCCCGCGCAGGGCAGTAAGTTCAGTGTGGGTTCCATACTCAACGATTTTGCCTTTTTCCAGCACAATGATCTGATCAGCATTTTTAACAGTGCTTAAACGGTGTGCGATCACAACAACCGTTTTTCCTTTGAAAAACTGATCCAGATTATTCATGATTATTTTTTCATTGGTAGCATCAAGTGCGCTTGTTGCTTCATCAAAAAATAAGTATTCCGGATCTTTGTAAACGGCTCTTGCGATAAGGATGCGTTGTTTTTGCCCTGTACTTAAACCAATCCCATCCATACCGATTTTAGTATTATAACCCAATGGTAATGTTTCTATATACTCCTTAATATTGGCCACATTGCAGGCATCGCGTAAACGTTTTTTATTTACATTTTCAACTCCGATCGCTATATTGTTAGCGATTGTATCCGAAAAAATATATCCTTCCTGCATCACTACGCCACAGATGTTTCGCCAGGTTTTGGCAGAAATGGAAGATAAATTTTGTTCCGCAATTTTTATTTCTCCCTGAACGGGCTCATAAAATTTAAGAAGCAACTTCATGAGTGTTGTTTTTCCGCTTCCGCTGGAACCAACAATGGCTGTAATTTTATTGGGCGGAATAACAAGGTCCAGGTCATTCAGCACCATATCGCCATATACACCGGTATATTGAAACGATACTTTGTTAAGCTGAATAGGAGAATCAGATTCAACTTCCCGGATAATTTCATCCTGATAAGGTTCTTCGTCCTGTTTGCTGTGGATTTCGGATAATCGTTCCAGGCTTAAACGTGCATCCTGTAAGCTTTGTGTAAAACTAACGAGTTGGATGATGGGACTGTTCAACTGCCCGATAATGTAGCTGATGGACAACATCATCCCTAGTGTGATTTGTCCGTCGATCACCAGTTTGGCGGAAAGAAAGGTAATAAGGATGTTCTTTAATTCATTGATTAGGCCCGATCCTGCATTTTGTGTTTGCTCCAGGTTCAACCCTTTGATATTGATTTTAAATAAGCGTACCTGTATATTTTCCCATTGCCAGCGTTTTTGACGTTCTGCATTGTGTAATTTTATCTCCTGCATGCCCGTGATCAGTTCCATTACTTTACTCTGATTCTGGGAGTTTTGATTGAAACGCTTATAATCAAGATCTGCACGTTGTTTCAGGAAAAACATGATCCATATAAAATAAAGAACACTACCGAGCAGGAAGACAGTAAAAATGGTTAAGCTGTAAAAAGCAAGTACAAAGCTAAATACAATAAGATTCACAAAGGAGAATAACACATTAAGGGTTGCTGATGTCAGAAAGTTCTCAATACGGTGATGATCACTGATGCGTTGCATGATGTCTCCTGTCATCTTTACATCAAAGAAGGAAATGGGCAGCTTCATTAATTTGACAAAAAAATCGGAAACAAGGGAAATATTGATGCGGCTGCTAATGTGCATCAGGATCCAGCTTCGAATGATCTCTATAGTCGTTCTCCCTACAAATAGCATGAGTTGTGCAAACAATACCAGGTAGATAAAATGCATGTCACTGTTTTGTACACCGATGTCCACAATGCTTTGTGTCAGAAAAGGAAAGATCAGTTGTAGCAAGCTGCCTGCAATCAATCCAATAATTAACTGGGTAAGTAACTTTTTGTATTTGAAAAGGTACTGAAACAGAAATGAAAATCCTTTTTTGGTTTTTTCATCACCTCCGGATGCATCTTCCGTGGAAAACTCCGGAGTGGGTTCCAGCAGTAATAAAATGCCTTCATGATGATCACTTTGCCAGGATTTTAAAAATTCATCCTTTTGATATTTTAAAAGTCCATGTCCCGGATCGGCAATATAAATGACATCCTTTTTTATTTTATAGATAACAACAAAATGATTCTGGTTCCAGTGCGCAATGCAGGGCAATGGAGCATCTTCAACAAGTCGTTCATAGCTTATTTTGATTCCCAATGTACGGAAACCTATTTTTTCTGCGGCTTCACTGATCCCTAATAAACTACTGCCTTCACGTGTGGTTTTAGCCAGTGTACGCAGCTGCTGAAGGGTGATTGATTTTCCATAATGCTTGGCCACCATCCTTAGACAGGTTGGGCCACAATCCATTTCATCCGGTTGTTTATAAAAAGCAAAATTTAACATACGGCCCTGATGAAAAGATTCAAAATAGTATATCGTAAAAAAAATAGCTCATATTCAAATGGAAGTTCACCCCTTAAAATCGTATGAATCCAAAACAAACATACAAAAAAATAGTTGTCACACTTCTTTCGCCTGAGTTTTACAGGAATATTCCAGTTAAACACACAGGAGATATCCTGTGTTTGAACGAACAAAATAATATATAAAAAATTGTTTCCGGAAAGGATTTATATGAAAAGTGTGTAATTCTATTTAAACTACATTAATTCAATTATAAATGGGAATAGTAGGTTCTTTTTATTTTTGCTTCTATCTTTGGATTTCCAAAATTAAAATGAAAACTATGTCCTTTATTCAAACAGAGCAGCTCGGAAGTATTTTTAAAATTGTACTGAACCGTCCGGATAAATTTAACAGCTTTAACCGTGAAATGGCGCTTGCTCTTCAGCAGTTATTAGATAAAGCGGGGGAAGATAAAAATATACGTTGTGTTTACCTGACCGGTGCCGGCAAAGCATTTTGTGCCGGACAAGATTTGTCGGAAGCAGTAGATAAGAGCGGACCGGGGATAGAACGAATTGTCCGTGAACATTATAATCCCATCATTGAAAAAATCCGTACACTTGAAAAGCCTGTTGTTTGTGCAGTAAATGGGGTAGCTGCTGGTGCCGGTGCCAATATTGCCCTTGCATGCGATGTGGTTATTGCCGGCTCTTCTGTAAGCTTTATTCAGGCCTTTAGCAAAATAGGATTAATACCGGACAGTGGCGGAACATTTTTTTTGCCACGACTGGTTGGATTTGGAAAAGCATCGGCACTGATGATGCTGGGTGAAAAAGTAATGGCAACAGATGCAGAGAGAATGGGAATGATTTTTAGAGTCGTGGAGGATGCACAATTGCAGGAGGAAGCATTGAACATCGCTAAAACGTTAAGTGATTTACCTACAAAAGCATTGGGGCTGACCAAACGGTTATTAAATCAATCCGCTTATAATCCCTTAAGTATGCAATTGGAATATGAAGGCGACATGCAGGTACATGCTTCTCAAAGTAAGGATTACACAGAGGGTGTGAATGCTTTTCTGGAAAAAAGAAAACCGGTGTTTACCGGGGAATAAAAAATTAGACGATCAATTAAAAAATGATACATCCAACACTGGCAAAAAGTACAATCGGCATAGTAGGAGCCGGTGCTATGGGCTCTGGTATTGCACAAGTTGCTGCCACAGCCGGGCACACCGTATACATTTATGATACACATAAAGGTACGCTTGACAAAGCTGCGGCGAGTTTAACGCAGACATTAAAAAAACTGGTCGAGAAACAAAAAATCAGTCAGGAAAAGGCAACGAGCATTGAAAAAAACATTCGTTATGCAACAGATCTGAAAGAGCTTTCCACCTGTATGCTGGTAATTGAGGCTATTGTAGAAAATCTGGAAATAAAGCAACAGGTGTTCACACAGCTTGAAAATATTGTATCTGAAGATTGTATTCTTGCAAGCAATACTTCATCCTTGTCCATTGCCTCCATTGCCGCGACCTGTAAAAAAAAGGAACGTGTGATAGGTATTCATTTTTTTAATCCGGCACCTTTAATGCCGTTGGTGGAGATTGTTCCCGCCATCACCAGCAACCCGTTTTTTTGTGAGCAGGGAAAAACAATAGTGGATAGCTGGGGTAAACAAACAGTACTTGCCAAGGATACTCCTGGTTTTATTGTAAACCGGGTGGCCCGTTCCTATTATGGAGAGGCCATTCGTATGTATGAAGAAGGAATTGCGGATTTTGCAACCATTGACTGGGCCATGAAAAGTGTGGGTGAATTTAAAATGGGACCATTTGAATTGATGGACTTCATTGGAAATGACATCAATTACAAAGTAACGGAAAGTGTTTGGGAACAATTTTTTTATGAGCCCCGTTTCAAACCTTCTCTTACTCAAAAACGTTTGTATGAGGCCAAACTTTTTGGTCGCAAATCAGGAAAAGGTTTTTATGATTACAGCGAAACTGCGGTCATACCTGAGCCAATAAAAAATGATGAATTGGCAAAATCCATCTTCTATCGCATAATAGCCATGCTCATCAATGA
>CAZMRM010000033.1:0-1747 GCA_964568515.1 uncultured Chitinophaga sp.
GCAGAGCTTTATAAAATAAGACAGGATTTTGTTTTTCTACATTTCGGTATAGGTCCGTTAACTCCGGAAGTATTACATGAAATAAATATCCATCAGTTAACTGATTGTTATAAAGTAATGGGCTTTATTGATGATGTAGAGGATTTCTTCTCTGTATTTGATGTGTTTACGATGAGCTCACAAGAAGAAGGGCTAGGAAGCAGTGTACTGGATGCTTTTATTTACAAAATTCCTGTTGCCACAACAAATGCAGGTGGATTAAAAGAGATTGTTGCGGACAGGGGATTATTATCACCTGTAAAAGATACCGTACAATTAGCAAAAAATATAAACCAGCTATTAAATAATGAAACCTTAAGAAATGAAGTAATTCAAAATGCCTATACCTATGTCATTGAAAATCATTCTGTAGAAAAAATAGCTTCTGCTTACAAAAATCTCTTTTCAGAAATAATCGAATAACACTCAAGTTAAATGTGCTGCATCTGCTGTAGTGCTTTTAATTTAGCATATTTTAAATAAGTTGCCCTTGCAGAAATTTTACAAACTATAAACCCGTAATAGCCGTCAAGAAATCCCAGTTTAAAAATATAGTCGCGTAAAAATTTAACTGCTGGGTTCAGTAATAAATGAAAAACAGTTGCTTTTTTTCTTTTCTGAAACAATGCCTTTGACGAAATATCGGTAAAAAAATCAACCTGTTGAAGGTGTTGCTCAATCGTATAAAAACTATAATGTAAAATGTCTCCTGCAATGTGTTTTGTTTGTTCATCACCCGCAAACAGTTCGTATTTATCGTGTGGATTGGTGCCTGTCCAATGTCCTTTTCTTGAATCCCATAATCTTAATTTTTTATCAGGATACCATCCACAGTGCTTAATCCATTTCCCACAGTAATTGGTAAGCCGGTTCATGTAATAACCATCTTTTGTCCAGTTATTTTTTACCTGAAGAATGGATTTTTTTAAGATGTCATCGAGTGCCTCATCAGCATCCAATGAAAGAATGTGAGGGAATTTAGCTTGAGTAATTGCCCAGTTTTTTTGTTGTATATGGCCTTCAAATGCATGCTGAATAAACCGGGCGCCTTTTATTTTACAAATTTCTTCTGTTTTGTCTTTTGAAAATGAATCCACTACAATAATATCATCAACAATACCGACAAGTGAGTCAAGACATCGTCCAATATTTTTTTCTTCATTAAAAGTGATGATGACAGCAGAAAGCGGAATCATTTTTATAAATTAGCAACACCACAAAAATAGGGAATTTATATTTATTATATTTGTGAAGCATGCAAACTACGGGCAATCTTATTCAGGAGCTACAACAAGGAAATAAAAAGGCACTTGCACGATGCATTACTATTGTTGAAAATGAACTGGACGGTTATGAAGAAATTCTTACATCGTTGCAATTTAAATCATCGGTACCTGTAATAGGGATTACCGGACCTCCGGGTGCCGGCAAAAGCACTCTGATCAATGCGGTTATAAAAAAATTAACAGATCTGAACAAATCAGTTGGTGTTGTTGCAATTGATCCTACATCTCCGTTTAATTATGGTTCTTTGTTGGGAGACCGGCTACGGATGGCTGAACATTTTACGAATGAACAGGTATTCATTCGCTCGTTGGCAACCCGTGGCTCATTGGGTGGACTGTCTGCTAAAACTGTTGAAATAACAGATGTGATGCGTGCTTTCACATTTGATTATATTTTTGTTGAAACAGTGGGTGTTGGTCAA
>CAZMRM010000033.1:1757-16045 GCA_964568515.1 uncultured Chitinophaga sp.
GGGTTGGCAGATACCACGGTTCTGGTTTTGGTTCCTCAGGCAGGAGATGATGTACAGGCTATTAAATCAGGAGTGATGGAAATTGCAGATGTGTTCGTTGTGAATAAAGCGGATCGTGACGGTATCAATTCATTTATGAAAAATATTGTTCAGCTGGTTCATTCAAAACCACTGGGAAATTGGGAAATTCCTGTTATAAAAGCGGTAGCTACAAAAGGAGAGGGAGTGGATGAATTAATAACAGCGATTGATCAACATCAAAAAATAAATGTTAACAACAGACGCTCTTATTTATTAGCTGAAAAAGCATACCGCATTATACAAAGTAAAAGAATGCAGCATATATCTAAAAAATCCTTGAAAGATAAATTAGATATAGCGTTACAGGAAAAAAATTTTAATCTGTATGTTTTTTTAAAAGAGTTTATATAACTCTTTTATTCCTGAAAGTAGATTCTTTTTACCCTCCGCGAAACATTTGTTAGAACCTCATAAGGAATAGTGTTCAGCTCATCTGCAATTTGAGTGATGGGATTTTCATTACCAAATACAATTACTTCATCATTTTCATTGGCTGCTATATCCGTAATATCGATCATGCACATATCCATACATACATTTCCTACTATGGGGGCAGCTTTCCCTTTAACAATCATTTTTCCTTTACCATTGCCAAGTTTGCGGCTCAATCCATCAGCATAACCAATAGGTACGGTTGCAATTTGCATGTCATGAGTGGCAATGCCTTTACGACTATAGCCGATGGTTTCCTTCGCCGGAATATTTTTAATTTGGGAGATGCTTGTTTTAAGTGTGCTGACATTCTGTAATTGTGCTTGTTCGGCCATATTTGCACCTATTCCATATAATCCAATTCCTAAACGTACCATTTCAAACTGTGCATCAGGGAAGCGAGAAATTCCGGCAGAGTTAAGTATGTGCTTAAAAATAGGATAGTCGAAATGAGATTTGATTTTTTCACTCATAACATTGAAGCTTTTGATCTGTTGCCATGTAAACGCATCATGCTCCGGCTCATCACTTGCTGCGAGGTGTGAGAAAATGGATTTGATATGCAGGTGTTTATTATTTTTGATTTTTACGATCAGTTCGTTTATATCCACTTCTTCAAAACCCAAGCGGTGCATTCCGGTGTCTAATTTTAAATGAATAAGAACGGGCTGTTGATTGGGCCGTTCACTTCTCTTTAATGTTTCTTCAAATAAGCTAAGCACTCTAAAGCTATATATTTCGGGCTCCAGATTATAAATAATCATTGCATCATAACTTTGCTCTTCCGGATTCATTACCATAATGGGCATTGTTATACCTGCTTTCCGGAGTTCTATTCCTTCATCGGCGTAAGCAACAGCAAGATAGTCCACCCGATGGAATTGTAAAATATTTGCAATTTCAAAACTGCCGCTTCCATATGAAAAGGCTTTTACCATTGCCATAATTCTTGTCTCTGCTTTTACTTTGGAGCGGAAATAGTTCAGATTGTTAACAATGGCGTTGAGATTTATTTCCAGCACAGTTTCATGTGCTTTTTGTTGAATAACTTTACTGATGGCTTCGAAACCAAATATACGCGCACCTTTTAATAAAATGGTTTCATCGCGAAATAAGGAGTTACTAAAGGCGTTTAAAAATTCATTTGTAGAAGTGTAAAAGCTTTTTTCTAAATTAAAAAGATGGGCTTGCTCCGAAATGCCCTCTCCGATTCCTATAAGTCTTGAAATACCTTTTTTATCAATAAGTTCGGCGACTTCTTTATATAACGATTCGTTAGAATAACCACTTTGAAGAATGTCGGAGAGAATGAGTGTTTTCTTGGGATGTTGTTTTTGCTGATTCAAAAAATCGAGTGCAATGGCCAGGGAACCCAGGTCAGAGTTATAGCTGTCATTAATAATCGAACAGTTATTGATTCCTTCTTTAAGCTCCAGTCGCATTGCTACAGGGCTAAGAAGCCGCATTCGTTCTGCAATTACATTGTTTTCATAACCCAGGTATAAAAGCATGGCCCAGCAATGAATCGCATTTTCAACACTCGCCTCATCTGTAAACGGTATAATGATGTTTATAAAGGTATTTTTATATATACCCTGAATTTCTGTATCCGTATTGTTTTTTGTTATACGCCCGATAAGTAAATCGGCTCTCAGCTTTTTGGACCAGGTGAAAACAGTCAAATCGTTGAATTGCTTTTCTGCGAGTGTTTCTTGGATCAAAGAGTAATCTTTAGAATAGAGGAGAACTTCTGCATTTAAAAACAGTTTTAATTTTTCGCCAACTTTTTGTTTTGGGTTCTTGAAATTTTCATCATGCGCACGTCCTATATTTGTAATTAAACCAATGGTTGGTTGAATGATGGTTTCCAATAAATGCATTTCCTGAGGTTGTGAAATACCAGCTTCAAAAATACCAAGGTTATGGTCCTTTGTTAATTGCCAGACTGATAAGGGTACACCAACCTGAGAGTTGAAGCTTTTAGGACTTCTAACAATATTCTTATCTTCCCGCATTAACTGATACAGCCACTCTTTAACAATGGTTTTACCATTACTTCCGGTGATACCGATTACAGGAATTTTGAATTGCTGACGGTGAAAGGCACATAATTGTTGCAATGCAGTTAGTGTGTTCTTCACCAAAATAAAATTGGCTGAGACAAGCGTTTGAAAGACATCAGGCAAATGCGTAACAACAAAGCAACGGACCCCTTTTTCATACAACTCGGGTATATAAGCATGGCCATCATGACGATCTCCTTTAATGGCAAAAAAAAGGGAAGTATCCACATCATTCAGTTTGCGACTGTCGATTAGCAGATTTTTTATCAGATGGTTCCCGTTAGTTCCTTTAAAAGTACCCTTAACAATAGAACAGATATCAACAACAGAATAATTCATTCGGGATTAATGATTTTTAATTACGGTATTAAAACAGTGTCTGCAAAGCGGTACGTAATGATTCGTTTCTCCAAGAACAACCAATGCGGATTCCTCCAAGGTGCGATGCGAATAACTGGCAATATTTCCACAATTCATGCATATTGCATGAACTTTAGTAACGTGTTCAGCAATAGCCATAAGGGAAGGCACAGGTCCAAATGGTTTTCCAAGGTAATCCATATCAAGGCCTGCGACAATAACGCGAATTCCTGATACAGCCAACTGGTTACAAACATTTACAAGCTCATCGTCAAAGAACTGAGCTTCATCAATACCTACCACATCCACATCGGCAGCTAATAACAAAATGGTGGATGAGCTTGCCACGGGAGTAGAGTGAATGAAATTACTGTCATGGGAAACCACTTTAACTTCATCATATCTGGTATCTATAGCAGGTTTAAAAATTTCAATTTTTTGTTTGGCCAATTGTGCACGTTTGAGTCTACGAATTAATTCTTCTGTTTTTCCGGAAAACATACATCCGCAAATGACCTCAATAGCTCCTTTTTTAGAGCTACTTGATATGGTATTTTCTATAAACATTAATAATATATTGGATTCCAAATACGTAATGTGTATGCAACTTTCGCTTTTTTGACGTATTTTGGTGCTTGTAATTGCTAGTAAAAATAAGCAAAAAAGTAATAGCCAAGTGGTGCGATTTCTGGTAATGTTACAGACATAAAAAAGCAAATTCAACTTTAAAAATTAAAAATATGGATAGAAACACCATAAAAAAAGAAATCATTGCTTTAGTGGATAGCATCAAAAAACAATCGGATACCCATTCCAATGAAAAATATCCTTCTCAACTGGATCTGGAGCTTTTTCTGCATAAGGTTGAAAAATTATATCAAAAATCGATTGTATTCAATCACTTAAGTTTATTTGAAAGCTTTGAAGAAACGGATATTGATACAAAAAGAGAGGTAATCAACCACTCAACCGATGAAAAGCTTCGGGAGATAACACCAACCATAGAGGTAAAGGAAAAAGATAGTATAGTTCAAACATCGGTACCGGCCTCAGAAACAGCAAATAATCCGGTCTCTGACATCCGTAAAGAAACTCCTGTTTCGATACCTGATAAAGTACATGCTGAAAATCCATCTAAAAAGTCTTCCTTACCGGATCTGAAATTACAGATCGGATTAAATGATAAATTTCAGTTTGCTAATGAATTATTTAAAGAGAACATGCAAGAGTTTAATATAGCCATTGAGCAATTGAATGCATCTGAAACAATTGATTCGGCAATGAATTATATAAGAGATTTAAAAAACTTATACGAATGGGATGAAGAGAGCGAAACAGTACAAAGGCTTCTTTCAGTTATAGAAAAAAGGTATCGCTAATTTTGTAAATGAGTAAAGTGAATGGTAATTATAAAAGCATACCTGAGCCTGATTTTATATTGTTTAAGTTTTGCACTATTTTCACAAAGCGGTGGAGAATGGAGCAAAACAGATTATGCAAAAGAAGTTATTACTGTTCTTACTTCAGAGTCTCTGCATGGTAGAGGATATGTCAATAAAGGAGATCAGCTGGCTGCGGAATACCTCCAAAAGCAATTCAAAAAATACAATCTAAAATTCTATGGCGAAAATTATTATCAATCTTTCACATTCCCCATTAATACATTTCCGGGAACAGTTAAATTTTTGATAACCGGAAGAGACAATAAGAAAAAGAAAAGCACATTCGAAGGAAGAGCAGGAGTGAATATGCTGATTGGTGCTGGTTGTCCAATGACGAAAGGAACCTATAACATAGTGATCTTCGATTCCACCTATACCGTTTCCGAGGAAGCATTTAATAAGTTCAAATCCCAGATGTCCGCAAAAGCTTGTTTTGTTCTTGTGGATGACAGAGGCGTGAATGATAAATACAAACAGGAATATTTTAAGAAAGCAAAAGCAAATTTTTTCAAGGCGGAAGGCATCATAGAATTTACAAAAAAGCTAACGCATACCTTATCCAGAAAGATAGATGATTTCAGAACTGTAAAATTATTGACAGACAGCTTTAATATTGCTTTTTCTGATTTTACGAAATTGAAGATCTTTCTTGATGTAGAAAATAAATTTATTGATCATGCGACCCAGAATGTAATTGGTTATGTTCAAGGTACCCTGCATCCTGATTCTTGTATTGTTTTTTCCGCTCATTATGATCATTTGGGACAATTAGGAAAGGACGTTTATTTCCCCGGAGCAAATGATAATGCAAGTGGATGTGCGATGTTGTTGAATCTGGCGAGATACTATTCAATGAAAGAACATCAGCCGGATTACACAATGGTATTTATTGCGTTTGCCGGCGAAGAGGCCGGATTAGTAGGATCAGAATATTATGTGAATCATCCTTTGTTTTCTTTGACGAATATCCGATTTTTGTTAAATATGGATATAATGGGGACGGGAGATGAAGGAATAACAGTGGTGAATGGTACTTTATTTAAAAATGAATTTGAAAAATTAGTGGAGATTAATAGGACCCATAATTATTTAAAGGAAGTAAAAATTAGAGGAAAGGCTGCAAACAGTGATCATTACCCATTTTCAGAGAAAGAAGTGAAAGCATTTTTTATATATACGATGGGGGGAATAAAAGCCTATCATGATCTGTATGACAAAGTGGAAACATTACCTTTGTCAAAGTTTGAAGAATTGTTTAAATTAATAACCCGTTTTGGAGATTATCTTCAAGGTCACTAAAAATTATGAAACTTTACGTTGTACCAACACCTATTGGAAACCTGGAAGATATAACATTACGTGCGATCCGTATTCTGAAAGAAGTTGATTTAATTCTCGCTGAAGACACCCGTAAATCGGGTATCTTGTTAAAACATTTAAACATTGATAAAAAGATGTTTGCGCACCATCAGCACAATGAGCACAAAACGGTTACAATGATCTCGGAACGAATTTCCAACGGTGAAAAGATAGCGTTGATCACAGATGCAGGAACACCCGGGATCTCAGATCCTGGATTTTTATTGATAAGAGAATGTATTTCTAGAGGTGTTGAAGTAGAGTGTTTACCAGGAGCCACAGCATTTGTTCCTGCTTTGGTGAATTCCGGACTTCCATCCGATACTTTTTGTTTTGAAGGGTTTTTACCTCAGAAAAAAGGGAGACAAACAAAAATAAAAATGCTCGTGAATGAACCACGGACAATAATCTTATATGAATCTCCGCATCGTCTGGTGAAAGCGCTGGAACAATTCATTGAATTTTTTGGTCCTTCCAGAAATGCAGCTGTTTCAAGAGAGTTAACAAAAATGTTTGAAGAAAATAAACGCGGAACGTTGCAGGAGTTATTGGATCATTTTAAAACAAAAACCATAAAAGGAGAAATTGTAATTGTGATAGAAGGCAATAAAAGCAAGGATAAGGAAGTCAAGGAAGAAGAAATAGAGAAGGATTGAAAATCGTTATAACGTTATGGGTAAAAGGAACAAACATAAAAAAAACAAGCGTATCAATAAGTTGGGTATTCCACCCGGAACGGTTATATACAGTGGTAAGGAACAAACGAACAATGTTAAGATCACTTTGATTGAGTACAATGAAAACGAGCTGATGGAACGTGATTTTTATGACCTGTCCGAATGTCTGAATAATTTAAATCCAAATCTTGTTAAGTGGATCAATGTAGATGGTGTTCATCAGGCCGAACTGATTGAGTGCATTGGAAAAAGGTTCAATATTCATCCCCTGACGCTGGAGGATATTGTAAATACATATCAACGTGCAAAATTTGAAGATTATGACAACTATGTTGTTGCCATGATGAAAATGATTGATTACAACACGGATGAGTTACGTTCTGAGCAATTGTCGATAGTATTGATGGAAGGAATGGTAATCTCTTTTCAGGAGGCAAACGGAGGGGATGCTTTTGATCTGATCCGTAATCGTATAAGACAAGGAAAAGGGCGTATACGAAGGATGGGAGCCGATTATCTCGCTTATGCACTGATTGATGCTGTGGTGGATTATTATTTTAATATTTTAGAAAAGTTAGGTGATAAAATAGAAATACTGGAAGATGAATTAATGCTGGAACCGCAAAAGTCTACATTGGAACAATTGCATCACATGAAGCGGGAGATGATATTTGTGAGAAAGGCTGTATGGCCCGTTCGGGAACTCATCAATAATATGGAACGAAGCGAAAGCAGTTTAATACTTGAAGGAACCGGAATTTATTTGCGAGATGTGCATGATCACGCTATTAGAGTGATTGATACGGTAGAAACCTATAGGGATTTACTTTCCGGAATGATGGATATCTATTTATCAAGTGTAAGTAACCGAATGAATGAGGTAATGAAAATTTTAACGATTATTACTACCATATTTGTTCCCGTAACATTTATTGCCGGTGTCTATGGGATGAACTTCGATTATATGCCGGAGCTACATTCGAAATGGGGATACGCTGGTGTATGGACGGTTATGCTGCTGATTATTTTTTCATTGGTTATTTATTTTAAAAGGAAAAAATGGCTATGAAAGATAGAATGAAAAAAAATATGTTTCAGTTATACTGTTATCTTATTTATCAACTGACAGCAAAAAATAAACATGGTACCCATTCTCCTTTTGTATTTGATTTATTAAATAAGGTGATTTATAACCGTAATTTATTTTATGCTTATTCAGAAATAGAGAAAAGGAGGGATGCATTATCTTCATCAAAAGAGGAAATTAATTTCCGGGACCTTGGAGCGGGGGCGAATGAGAAACAAAAGGATCAGTTAAAAAAAGTTAAACGAATAGCAAGAAAATCAGTTAAATCGGCTAAGTATGGCCAGCTTTTGTTTCGTTTGGTAAATTATTTTCAACCAAAGACGGTTCTGGAGCTGGGAACTTCCTTGGGTATTACCACAAGTTATTTACGGGCAGCTCATACGCAAAGCGAGGTCACTACCATAGAAGGAAGTCCGGAAATAGCTGAAATGGCGAAAAAAAACTGGTGTATGTTAGGATACAACGATATTCAACTGGTTGTTGGAAATTTTGATGACACATTGCCGCAAATACTAAAAGATAAACAAAAGCTGGATTTTGTTTTTTTTGATGGCAATCATCGCAAACAGGCAACAATGGATTATTTTAATGAATGTCTTAAAAATAGTCATGAAAAAAGTATTTTTGTAGTTGACGATATTTATTGGTCACCGGAAATGAAAGAAGCCTGGGAGCTGATAAAAGCGGATGAGCAAGTAACAGTTACTATTGACCTTTTTTATTTAGGACTTGTCTTTTTTCGTAAAGGACAGGTAAAGCAGAATTTTGTGATCCGTTATTGAAAAGGCATTCATAAAATAAATTCCGGATCGTCAAGTCCGCTGCACTAAAAAAAGGATAACGGCAGTTATAATTAACAACATATTACTGCTTCTAATTTAAAATCATCTTATCGTTATAAACATAAAAAGTTTTTATTAGGTTTGTATAAAGCAAAGCCGGTGTCATGAAGGACGAAGTGATTTTCCATGAAAAGCAATATATTGGTTATAATAAATGGTCAATTCTGTGGAGAAGTGTATTGGCGATTTTTTGTTTTTTACTTTATTATTGGAGTGAGAATCCAAAACCTGTTGATGTTTCTGGGATACCCATTCCATCTTCTCCTGTAGGAGAAGATTCTGGCCAGTTATTTTTTCTAATGGGGATAATTATTATGTGTTTATCACTGATTCTGATTTTTGTTTTGCATATTGAAACAAAAATTTTAAATAATAATCTTATCCTGGATGGCTTGTGGACTTCCCGCAAAGTAAAAATTGATTTAAATAATATTATTGATGTTAAAAAGGTAAGATATAGTAAGTATTTTTTGAACCGCCCTGTCTATAATTTGCATTTTAAGAATAAAATCAGGTTTTTTACTCAGGGAAATGAAGCAGTGGAATTAACCGATAAAGACGGACTAAAATACCGTATAGGTAGTCAAAAAGCAGATGAATTTTATAAAGTTTTAACAGAATTGATAGTAGTTAATAAACCGTAGAATTTTTTCGGCGAATACTGTAACGCTTTTACTTTTGACGCGTAAAACACAGCATTATTCTATTTTGATATTTCTCGTTATTACCCCCAATGGTACGGGCATTATCTTTGCAAAATTCTGTCAGTATATATCAATAAAATTTTTAAATATGGGAAGCATAGTAAACACCAACCCTGTAACTGTTCAAAAAGAAATGATCAGTGGGTTAAGATTTCCTGAAAAGGATGTTTTAAAATCGAAGGAGGATATAAAAATTCGTTTGGCTGATCTGGAACGAGCACTAAAATTGGGGAATTTAGAGCATAATAAAATTAAAATTATATTTGAAGATGTAGATGGTGTTAAAATGGTTGAAACAACCGTTTGGGCCGTAACCGATAAAATGGTTATCCTCAAGCAAGGCATTATGATTCCGGTCCATTGCATCCATGAAATTCGTTAAAAAGTCCTAAGATATCAATGAAAATAGCCCTCCATGTGCAGGGCTATTTTTTTTATCTTTACTTTTATAACCCAACATTTAATATAAAAAGTATGAGATTGTTTATTCGTGTTCTATTGTTGCTGTTTGTTGGACTGTCTGCACTGAATGCAACAGCTCAAATTGTGAAACCCGCTACCTGGAAATTTGATGCAAAAAAAATAAATGACTGCGAATATGAATTGCAGTTCACCGGGAATATTGAAGAAACATGGCATGTATACGCACTCCATCAATCTGGCGATGAAGGTCCTCAACCTTCACAACTGGTCTTCGATAAATCCAGGCAATTTGAATTGATTGGAAAGCCAACAGAAGGAAAACCCATAAAAGCCTTTGATAAAGTTTTCGAAATGGAAGTCCTCTATTTCGAAAAAACAATTGTATTCAAACAAAAGATAAAATTAGTAACAGATAAACCTATTATTATATCAGGAAATGTGGAATATCAGGGTTGTACAGACGAAAAGTGTACATTTGAATCAGAACCTTTTGAGTTTAAACTGACCGGGACCCCTGAGTGTCTTGCGACTAAGATTTCAGTTATTTCGAATGATGCAAACAAAGAATCTGCTGACAAAACAATAGATTGCGTTTGTGATTCAAATGCTATTTTCCATGCATGGAGCTCAAAAACTTCCAGTAAAAATTCAGATAAAGTTCCTGCTACAGAGCAATTCGAAAAGAAGGTGGAGCACGCTGAAGAAACCGGATGGTGGAGTATTTTAATCAAAGGATTTGTAGGAGGGTTACTTGCACTACTTACTCCTTGTGTATTTCCAATGATACCGCTTACTGTGAGCTTTTTTACAAAGAGAAGTAAAACCCGTGCAAAAGGTATTAGTAATGCACTGTTGTATGGCTTTTCAATTATTATTATTTATGTAACACTGGGTTTAGGTGTTTCCTTTATTTTTGGATCGGATGCATTGAATGCACTCTCTACTAATATTTGGTTCAATCTGTTCTTCTTTTTACTATTAGTTGTATTTGCAGCTTCTTTTTTGGGAGCGTTTGAAATTGTTTTGCCATCTAAATTCGTGAATAAAATTGATGCACAAAGCGACAGGGGCGGATTACTGGGCATTTTTTTTATGGCCATGACTTTATCTCTCGTTTCCTTTTCCTGTACTGGTCCTGTTGTGGGACCCTTAATAGTAGATGCTGCTGTAAATGGAGGAGTGAAAGGACCGTTTTTCGGAATGTTGGGATTTTCAACAGCATTGGCACTGCCCTTTGCATTATTTGCCTTTTTTCCTGGTTGGCTCAATTCATTACCAAAATCAGGTAGTTGGCTTAATTCCGTAAAAGTGACCTTGGGCTTTTTGGAGCTGGCATTTGCTTTCAAATTTGCATCCAACGCAGATCTGGTTATACAAGCTGGCATTCTTACCAGAGAAGTTTTCATCTCTTTATGGGTCATCATTTTTGGTCTATTGGGAATTTACTTAATGGGAGGATTTAAGCTGTCGCATGATGGTGAACTAAAATACATAGGAGTACCCCGTCTATTTTTTGCAATTATCGTTTTGTCATTCACGCTTTATTTGATTCCAGGCTTATGGGGTGCACCTTTAAAGCTGATCAGTGGATTTCCACCTCCTGATTTTTACAGTGAAGCACCACTTGGCTTTGGAGGATCGGTAATGCAAGCACCACCCTCTGGTGATGCAGCGATAAGTCAAAAACGGGTACATTGCCCTAATCAGCTTCCTTGTTTTCATGATTATGATGAAGCACTTGCCTATGCAAGAAAAGTGAACAAGCCGTTGATGATAGATTTTACAGGATGGGCTTGTGTGAATTGCAGGAAGATGGAAGAACAGGTTTGGACAGATCCGGAGGTGGATAAGCGGATCCGCAACGAAGTAGTATTGGTATCTCTTTATGTAGATGATAAAAGAGCATTACCGGATGAGCAGCAAACAATAAAAAGAATTGGCAACCGCAATTTTAAGATTAAAACAATAGGAAACAAGTGGAGTTATTTACAGGCAGACCGGTATAAAACCAATACACAACCGCAATATATATTGTTGGATACAAACGAGCAAATGCTGAATACCCCGGCAAGTTATGATCCTTCCATTACATCCTATATCAATTGGTTGGATCAGGGAATTAAAGTCTTTAAAAACCGTAAATAAAAAAATCCTGAATTTGAATATTCAAATTCAGGATTTTTTTTATTTTTATAAGATAGTGAAATGCTTAATCATCTGTAGGTTCAGCAGCTTTAACAAATCCTGCTTTTTTAGCTTTGATTTTTTTAACGAAAAGTACATTGATTAATTCATCTTCAAAAGTCAGTACTGTTTTAGACATTCCATTGGTAATAGTGATTGGAAAATCATAACGCAATTTTTTCTTTACTAATTCAAAATTACCGTCTTCCATTTTAATGGACATGGATAATATTTTTCCTTCTTTCACTTCACATTTACCATTGTAACATTCTGCTTCACTACCGTGTCTGAAAGTAATAATCACATCCGTGTATATTCCATCTGCAACTTCCTCTGCACCACGATCTTCAAATTTTTGTGCCCATTTTAAATAGCAGTTTGATTCAGCAGGTTCAGGGCTTTTTGTACCAGGGCCGGTTTGTGCTTTTATTAATGTGGAGGCACTTAGTACTATGAATAATAGAGTCGTAATTGTTTTTTTCATACCTTAATTATAATATAACATGCAATAAATCTAAAATATCCCATAAATGTAGAAAAAAAACAGCCTAATTTCAAATGTATCCCCAAAATTTGCCGCTGTAAGCGATGAATTTACTCAATTTCCCCACTTTATTTTGATTTCGTATCTTCGTAAATCTTAATTTCCCAATCACTAATAGCTATGAGCACATCATTTATCGAAAAAAATTTAAAAGAAGCACAAGAAATTCTTCAGATTTTTATAAATGATCCGAATACAATTCCTGCTATTGAAAATGCAGGAAAATTAATGACTACATCCCTAAAGGCGAATCATAAAATCATTTCCTGTGGTAATGGTGGTTCCATGTGTGATGCCATGCATTTTGCTGAGGAGTTGAGCGGAAGATTCCGTGAGGACCGGGTTCCTTTTGCAGCGGTTTCCATTTCCGACCCTTCTCATATTTCCTGTGTAGGCAATGATTATGGATATGACAAAATTTTCTCCCGTTTTATACAAGGTTTAGGAAATAGAGGAGATGTACTTTTAGCGATAAGCACAAGCGGGAATTCTGCTAATGTTATCAGTGCCGTTCATGCTGCCAAAGAAAAAGGAATGAAGGTAATCGGACTCACCGGCAGAGATGGCGGAAAAATGGCAACGCTTTGTGACGTGGAAATCCGTGCACCTTACAGTAAGTATGCTGATCGTGCGCAGGAAATACATATTAAAGTAATTCATTCTCTCATCCAGTACGTGGAAGAAAATTTCAATCATTAAACCGGTTCAACCGCGTCTTCTATGAATCAGTAATAAATACCTTACGGTCATTACAAACAAAAACTTCATTTAAAGTTTATCCTAGCGGCAGTTTTGCTGTAGCTGCTTTTATTACCTTATTGTAACTTCATCCCGGCTGGTAAAACCATCCCTTAGGTTGAAGTTTGATCAACACAGGAACAATTAAAATAATTTTAGTAAATGCTTGTAAAAACATATGGCAGTGCCGTGTATGGAATTAATGCTACGACAGTAACGGTAGAAACGAATATAAATCCAGGTGTGTTTTTTTCAATTGTTGGATTACCGGATAGCGCCGTAAAAGAAAGTCAGCAACGCATAGATGCTGCTTTAAAAAATAATGGTTATAAAATTCCCGGTAAGCGTATCATTATCAATATGGCACCTGCGGATATTCGTAAAGAAGGATCAGCGTATGATCTGACGATCGCAGTAGGAATACTTGCCGCATCAGGACAAATTCAATCTGAAAAAGTAAGTGATTACATGATCATGGGTGAATTATCATTGGATGGAAGTGTTCAATCCATCAAAGGAGTGTTGCCGATTGCAATCAAAGCAAAGGAAGAAAGGTTTAAAGGCATTATACTGCCCAGGCAAAATGCCCGAGAGGCAGCAATTGTAAATGGTTTGGAAGTATATGGAGTAGAAAACATCATGGAAGTGATTGATTTTTTTAACGGGACAAAAGAGTTGGAGCCTTTGCTAATGAATGAGAAGGAAGATTTTTTATTAAAGACAAATGAAACAGAGGTTGATTTTTCGGATGTAAAGGGACAGGAAAATATTAAACGCGCCCTTGAAATAGCCGCAGCAGGTGGTCATAATGTAATTTTGATCGGTCCTCCCGGTGCAGGAAAAACAATGCTGGCAAAACGGTTACCCACTATTTTACCACCTATGAATTTGCAAGAAGCTTTGGAAACGACCAAAATACACAGCGTTGCAGGCAAAATGGGCAGGCAAACCGGATTGGTTGCCACGCGCCCTTTCCGGTCTCCTCATCATACCATCTCTGACGTTGCATTGGTAGGAGGTGGAGGGGTACCTCAGCCTGGCGAAATATCTTTATCACATAACGGCGTTTTATTTTTAGATGAATTGCCCGAATTTAAACGAACTGTTCTGGAGGTCATGCGTCAACCGTTAGAAGATAGAGTAGTGACGATTTCACGTGCAAAATTCTCAGTTGAATATCCTGCCAGTTTTATGCTGGTGGCGTCTATGAACCCTTGTCCTTGCGGATTTTATAATCATCCTGAAAAAGAGTGTGTGTGTGCACCAGGAATTGTACAGAAGTACCTGAACAAAATTTCAGGTCCTTTGTTGGATCGCATTGATATACATGTAGAGGTCACACCGGTAACATT
>CAZMRM010000034.1:0-15954 GCA_964568515.1 uncultured Chitinophaga sp.
GGATGGAGCCATGACGGTAGTAAAAAAACGGCCCGTCAGCTTAGAAAAGAATTCGCTTCCCGTGTACAGTCGAAATAGCCGGCGCGGTCAGTTACAGTTGAGCATGCGTTTACTGATGGCAATTCCATTTCCCAATGTTTCTGCCCTGCTGTAATCCTCACATGCCTTCGATTTAAAACCTAACTGAATATAGGCATCGGCCCGTGCAATAAACGCTTTGGCATACTCCGCATTTGATTCAATTGCTTTCGAAAAATCAAGAACAGCAGCCTCCACTTCATTCCGGTTATATTTTAACATCCCCCGGTTATAGTAAGCGAGGCTGTATAAAGTATCAATGGCAACAGCTCTGGTATAATCGGCAATGGCTCCGGGAGCATCGTTTAAAAGTGTTTTCATCAATCCTCTGGATACGTAGGCCATTACAAAATCAGGGTTAAGTGCAATAGCGGTATCATAATCCGCCAGGGCCTCTTCATATTTAATCTGCTTCTTTCTGATCCTTCCGCGTTGGTAATACAAATTACCGGAATCCGGAAAAACGCGTATTGCTTTTGTATAATAATCGACAGCTGCACCATAATCTTCTAATGCTTCTTTTTCTGCAGCCAATACCTGGTAATCTATTCCTTTAAAAAAAGGTTGTGAAAACACATTTTCACAGTTCGCTTTCTTCAGATAAAGATATGCCGCTTTTGAACCTCTCTTCAATGCTTCGAAAGCATCATTACAGGCTCCCTGTTTATCATTCAGCGAATCTTTAATGGAGGCACGGTAATAATAATTAAACGCCGTATCCGGCTGAAGTCTTATACATAACGTGATATCACTCAGGGCTCCTTTAAAATTTTTTGCTTTGCAATTCATTGCGGCCCTTTTTCTCAACAAGCGGACATTAGTGGGCTTTATACGGATGGCTCTGCTTAAATCAGATAATGCACCGATAAAATCACCTTGTAAACTATGAGCAACGGACAGCTGCTCGTATGCTTCCATATAATCGGGCTTAATTTCAATGGCTTTATTATAATCCTTAATTGCATTCCGGTAATCAGATAACAGGTCATATGCATTCGCTCTTAAAACATAGGCCTCAAAAAAATCACTCTTCAGCTGTATTGCTTTTGAACAATCTTCTGCAACAGCACGATAATCGGGAATATCATAGTATGCTCTGGCACGGTAATAATAAACGGCCGCATCTGTTTTCCATTTCAATGCATTTGAACAATCTTCTATGGCACCTTTATCATCACCAATTTCATCCCGTATGATACATCGCTCCAGCAATGCCTGTGCATCACTGGAATCAAGGAGAATGCACTGTGAAAAATCCAATAAGGCTTTTTGCTGAGCCTCTTGTGCCTGATAAATTTTAGCACGGTTATAATACGCTTCTTTTTCTTTTGGATTTATTTTTATCAGTAAGGTGAGTACATCCAATGCGCTGTTTTTATCTCCCATCTTATCAAAGGCCATGGCTTTATTTATATAGGCCATAGAATAAGAAGGATCCATTGTTATGGCTTTATCATAATCCGGTATGGATTCTTTAAACTTATTCTGCATACTGAATATATATCCTCTGTTGCTATATACTTCCGCAGAGGGTCTTATGGCAATGGCTTTATCACAGTCTTGTAATGCTTCCTTGTATTTTTTTACTTGTGCATAAGCAATTCCACGATTCATATAGGCTTCAGCTTTTTGGGGTTCAAGGTGTATCGCTTTTGTAAAATCATCTACTGCAGGATCCGGTTCCTGCAACATTGCATTCGTCAACCCCCTGTAATAATAGCCATCTGCATTTTGAGGTTGTTCCCTGACAAATTCATTAAAATAAATCAGGGCCTGCGCATAGTTTTTATTGTTAAAGGATGAAATACCATTTGATAAATGTACGGACACTGCTTTTTGTGCTGTTACGGAATGAAACAACATGAATAAAATTCCCACAAGTAATATCCTTTTCATCACGTGCTGATAACTAATTTGTTTGCAATTCAAAATTAACAGATTGCGTGAAAATAATTGATTTATTCGTAACGGAATCGTTATTATTTATTTCAGGAAGTTGCAGTTAATTCCTCCAATACACTTACTGATTTCAGTTCTCCGAATCCGGAAATATGCAATTGATAGTATACAATAAGTGCCTGTAAGAGTTCCTTACGTTGCACCTTCGCGATCCGGACATGATCAAAATTTTCAAAGGAAGACTGAAGCAGTTCGTAAAAAAGTTTACTGGATTCGGGAGCAAGAATTTGAGGATAAGCCGGCCGTTTTTGAATGAATCTCCCTTCCCTCAGGTCAAAGAAAGAGCCGGAGGTTGCATTAAATGACCCTTGTGGTGCAAATCCAAGATAAGCACTTAACTGAATCATGAAGTAAATGTGATAAGCAGAACAGTTTCCCTGTTTAAGATCTAATAAAAGCAGTGCATTTCTTATAAATTCGAATAGATCAGCATCCGGATGTTCTTCCTTTAATACTTTATATAAAATTTCATTTAAAAAAATAGCAATTGAACTTTTAATAATATTATAGGGCAGATCCACATAAGGTTGTGATAAATTCATCTCCGTAATTTTATGAAGCCCTGACCGGTTTGAATTCGAAGCAATGAGATTTACCAAGGTCAATGGTTGCAGAAGAGCGGACCTGTGTTTCGATTTTTTACCATGCACCCCATTGATCATATAGGATTGCAATCCGAATTCGCCGGTGTATACTTTCAGGATCAGACTGCTTTCTGAAAATTTTACCGTATGGAGGATGATGCCTTCTGTTCTGTGAAGCATTGGTTTTATTGAACAGTTCTGGATTTGAAAGTTGAAGTCCCTAATTAATTACCATTATTTTTGTAGCTACCTTTTGTGATCCGTCCTGATTGGTGCAAAAAACCATATACACACCGGTGCTGACACGTTCTCCTTTAAAATTTTTAGCATCCCAGATAGCTTGTCCTCCGATGGAAGTTAACTCCCTTACAATGGTTCCACTGATATCCGTTATTTTAATAATGGTATTCTCCACCAGGCCCTTAATGGAAATAGGACCATCGTAATTATCTTTTACAGGATTAGGATAAGCCTTTACATCTGTAAAATATTCCAATCCTTCCAGTGCATCGCCCCTGTAACTGATAATTCCTTTGTCGGTACCGAAATAAACGTCCCCTGTTTTACGATCAATGGTAATGCATTTTACATTGTTACTGAACAATGGACTATTTTTCGAATCAAAATGACGGATCTCTTTGGTTCCGTCTTCCGACATGAGGTATACACCGGAGCCGGCGGTTGCTATCCATTTGCAGTTTCCATCATCTACAGCAATGGCTTGTATTGTTTCCGTTTCTAACAGTAGTTGAATATTTCCGTCCTGCTCAATTTTAATGGTCTGCGCATCAAAATTTCCTCCTGAAAACATATTTTCAGGATTATAAAATACACCTATACCTTTATCTGTTCCGATCCATATTTCTCCGCTTCTGTCTTCAGCCAGACAATAAACCCCTGGACTGGGAAGATTGCCGTTTCCTTTGGCTACGGTTAATTGCTTTGTATTGGCTGTTGAAGGTTTATCATTCGCTCCTCCCTTGTATACAGCAATACCACCACCACCTGGAAGAACCATCCATTTCTGGTTGCTCCTGTCTACCAATACCTGAAATACATAAGGTTTGTTTAAAACACCGGTAAAATCGGGAGACTTCCAGGTTCCGTTTGAAAGTTTCACTGCCAAAGGCGTGGTTACACCGCTGTTGCCTATCCATAAGTTATTATCCCGGTCAAATGCCAATCCATAGGTCCATACAGCCTGATGGTTACCCGGAATGATCGCCTGCAGGGTGCTGTTATAAAGATTATAGATTTTTACAGGTTTTTTATCATAAAATTCGATCAGGCCATTCGCAAACGAAGCTGCATAAGCCTTTCTTGGGTTAACAGGATCAACGATCACATTTACAATATCGTAAATTGTATCAAAGCTTACTAATGATTGATTTCCCGAAAGAATGTTCCAATTATCTTTGGTGCGTATAGAGATTCCTTCTGTTGTATAAGTATTGGCATTTGCAGCATTTAATCCGCCTGGTACCACCCACAAATCGTCATCTTTCATGTGCATTGCATATACGTTCGTGCTTACAGGGCCTTTAGGATAAAAAGATTCTCCTGCCCAAAAATCCCTGCTTTTTATAAGGCTATAATTTTCATCAGCAACCCAAAGATTTCCGTCCTCCCCGATATCACTATCATTACAATCTAAAAAACCAGCTCCGTCGAACTTAACCATTTGCTTCATATCTAACGCTATATTATCGTATAAATGAATAACGGATTGCGTTGTAATCAGCAATTTATTATTATAATTTTTCATCCCGCGGCAAGCAAATCCAAAAGAAGGCATTGCATTAAAAAGGGTCCATGTACCATTTTCATAAACATGAATTTCATCCAGATTAAATGCGGGTGCCTTGGACAGGTTTGCATATAATTTACCGTTCACACTGGCCAGGGCATTATATATTCCGGCAGGAAGCCCTGTCATTTTTGACCAGGAAGTATAAATAGTTAAGTTGGAAGTTTTA
Organism: uncultured Chitinophaga sp.; assembly: GCA_964568515.1. Taxonomy (GTDB): domain Bacteria; phylum Bacteroidota; class Bacteroidia; order 2-12-FULL-35-15; family 2-12-FULL-35-15; genus 2-12-FULL-35-15. Next base: position 4,598 of record CAZMRM010000034.1, read on the forward strand.
AGCGCCCTGTAAACCCCGTCATCCGTTGCAGCATAAATATACAGATTGTCGGTGGTAATATCCCTGATGTTTATTGCATTTCCCAGTGGATCAAAGTTGTAAGAGTCCTTTATTTCTTCTTTCTCCATATCCAGTACAACGATTCCAAAACCACAGGCCAGGTAAGCATATTGGTTTTCCATGTAAACATTGTTAATTACCTTATTTCCGAATAATGATTTATTTTTGATATCCGGAATGTTAACAATACTCCCATTGGATTCAATGATATCGAGGTTTGTATTCTTATAAACAATCAATATTTTTTTGTTGAATGAATTACTCCTGATTTTTACGGCTTCTATATCCGACAAACCGTTCAATTTCGACAAAGGCAGGAGGTAGTTATCGGTAATTGACAGAAGGAAGACACCACCCCTGGTTGCACAGTATACGTTACCATTTGCTACTGCTACAGAAACAGCCTTTCTGTAAGATAACTGCTCTTTCCACTGACCGAGCGAGGTATACGTTTGTGCGTGAATAAACAGGGCTAGAATAGAAAAGAGGAAAGTAACTATCGTTTTTTTCATATTGATCTTTAAATGGCTTTACTGTAACATAAAAGTAATAAAATTATTGCATCGAAAATGAAGAAAGAATGCCTGTAAAACATATAAATCCATTATCTTTGCGGGAACAATATGACTTCGTAGTTCAACTGGATAGAATGGCAGATTCCGGTTCTGCAGGTTGGAGGTTCGAATCCTCTCGAGGTCACAAAATTCAGAGCGGGTGTGAAGAGCGTAAGCGATTTCCCATCCGCTCATCTCTCTTACCGTAACGGCAACAGAGGCAAGCTTCATTCACCTTCACACTGTAACCAAAACTTATTTTCAACCTTCCTCGCTAAACCCAACAAGTTCCTGTTTATAAAGTGAACCCTGTCAGGTTCAGACGATCCTTTATTTTTACAGTTATTTTTTTCTCACTTACTTAGTGAAAAAATATCGCCACTATTTGATTTTTGTGGAGAGAATTTACTCATTTCATTTTTCAAAATTTTTTTTTAACCACCGGAGAACCGCGAACAGTTCTTCTTCTTTTCCTTCTGAAAATTCTTTGATTGATATACTTAGAGGAGCTTCTCAAAAAAATACAGTCTGCTTTCCTTTGTAAATTTCAGATTATGGCTTGCTGGCTCAGTTGTTGAAAATGTGTGCAACACAAAATGGAAGAATGCTCAGTTTGAATGCTGGCGAATTACCATAACGAAAAGCAGAGATGATTTAATTTAAAGAGAAGTGTACTCCATTTGCCAGTTGGTTATATGACTACCGATATTAATTCATCCCTGATTAATAAACAATTATTAATTTTTAAACACATTTAACATGAAAAAATTATTCTTTACGATCATTACCAGTATTATTGGTTTTACAGCAAGTGCGTTTCAATTCGGGGATAAACTCCTCCTTTCAGCTAAACTTACCGGAGACCAGGAAGTTCCGGCAGTAGTTACCAATGCAATAGGTGTTGCCAGTTTCCTATTCAGTGAAAACCATGATTCATTATGTGTGAATGTAACCGTTACCGGTTTATCCGGTGCCATTACACAGGCACACATTCATACCGGAGATGTTGGGGTTAGTGGCCCTGTTTTAAAAGATCTGACAACGAATGTAAGTGGAACTACGATTAAAGCTGTCATTACCGGAGCCGATTTATCTACCCACTTACAGGACTATTTATCAGGAAAGTTATATCTGAATGTGCATACCGATGCAAATCCGGACGGAGAGATCAGAGGACAAATTTATCTTGAAACCGACTGGAGCTATGTAACAACAATCAATGCTTCTCAGGTAGTTCCGTTATCTACCTCCTTAGGCTATGGTCTTGGTATTTTTAACTTGTCGAAAGACTCTTCAACATTAAAATACAATGTCGTTATTCAAGGATTGAATGAAGCAATTACAGAAGTTCATTTAAACTACGGAACAATAGGAAAAAACGGTGGAGTGGCTGCTGATCTGACTCCTTCGCTTAATAACGGGTTCAATGTGATTGGTGATATCGACAATCCATCTGCGGCACTAATCGACAGCCTGACCCACGGAAAAGTATATATCGATTTCAGCACGGCAACACACCCTATTGGCACAGAGCTGCGCGGACAATTGATGAATCAAAGTAAATATTTATATTTTGATGCTTACCTGAATGGTCTGCAAGAAGTTCCGGTGATCAATACACCTGCTTTTGCAGTTGCCAGTGTTATGTTGAGTGCTGCTTATGATACTGTATTTTATGATGTTGTAAGCAATGGTTTAACCGGACCTATTACAGCTGCTCATTTCCATGCAGGAGCACCTGGTGCATCCGGATCTGCAGTAATTGATATTCTTCCTGGTCTGGCTGAAAACAGAATAACAGGAAAAATTTACGGATCTGCCTTGACAGCTGATTTCATCAAAAAATTGATAACAGGAAACTTATACATCAACCTTCATACGGCTATCAATCCAGACGGAGAAATCAGAGGACAAGTATACCGTCTTGCCCGTCAAGGATATACTCTTAATCTAAATGGCGTACAGGAAACTCCCCCGGTAACAACAAATGCAAAAGGAAGTGGTATTGTTTCTATCGACAGGGAAGGTGGCAATGCACATTTCATGATCGTTACGGATGGCTTAACTCCGGATGCAGCACATTTTCATAAACAAATTGCAGGACAAAGCGGAGGCGTAATGTTTGATTTATTTCCTTACCATGTAAACGGAGGAACTTTTGGATATTGGAAATCCGACAATGCGGTTCCTTTTACTCTTGCTGTTGCAAATGCATTTGATAGTGATAGCGTTTATGCTAACTTTCATACACCTGCAAATCCAAATGGAGAAATCCGTGGCCAGGCCATTAAATATGGAGAGTGCTACAATGACGTATCTACCGGCATCACAGATGAAATAACTTCTATAGAGGGCGGGCTTTTATTGTATCCGAATCCTGTTGAGGATCTGTTAAACATCAGCTTTAAATCAGATGTACAGTTCACTGCCCGTTTGGAAATTGTTGATGTTCTTGGAAAACAAATCTATGCAGATAATTTTTCTGCACAAGCAGGAAATAATTTACGCTCCGTATTTGTGAACAAATTCAAAAACGGGATTTATTTTGTAAGACTTCAAACAGATAAAGGACAAACGATCCAACGTTTTGTAAAAAACTAACGGTTGTCTAATTATAAAAAGAAAGAGCGAACATAGTTGTTCGCTCTTTCTTTTATATCGATAGTGTATTACTGTTTAATCACTTTATAATTTGCAGAATAATCTTCTGCATTCAGGTGAATAAAATAAACACCATTTAAGAAAGCATCCGTATTAACAGAAACTATCGCATTTGATTTTTCCTGATTGCTGTAAACAATTTTTCCCTGCACGTCCTGTATCGTTATTTGTACCAGTTTACCGGCAGGTAATTCACTCAGATCAATCTTCAATACCCCGTCAACAAAAGGATTCGGATAAACCGCAATTTTTTCCTGCGCATCCTCTTTGGAAATGCCGGTGGTAACCGGATTACCAATTTTATAATGCATGGTGGCACCTACCGTTCCCCAGTCCCAAACTCTTAAACCACTCGCCGTACCATTCAGCCATTTTGCGTTGGGTGTGGTATTGTCTGTGAATTCCTGTTTACCAGGTTTATAACAGGCTGCCGTGTGTACATCCTTGTTATTGTTTGCATGTATCAGATACACTTCATGATTGGTTGTTTGCTGGTCTCCTTTTGTATTGACGCGCCAGATGGTAACCCCTTCATCCGGAAAACTGGCTCCTCTTAAATTTTTCTTTTTAGCCTGAATAATAAAATATTCTGCCGGATTGTTTTTGTTGTTGTATCTGTAAAATATCAAGGAGTTGGTAGGATCATTTACATTGGCTCCGGAAGTGGTCACATCAATGGTTTTTCCATAGCCGTTTTTAGAAAGGAAATAAGGATTGGGCCATACCGGATTGGTTGCTTCACCGGGATTGCACATTAAATCGAAGGCACCAATTCCGTCGGTTCCTGTATTGGTTGTGTATTTGTAAGTATCCGGCCATTCACCTACCATATGTCCGTTCTCATGACACACTACGCGAAGACTTAAAGGTGCATCGGCAGGTGAGCAATTGTAATCACCGCTGCTCACACCATTGGCAGAAAATTTTGTGTATTGTCCCATGTGGTGCCACATTCCCTTTGACCATGTTGGAGGGTTACCTGTATACATCAGGTTAATCGCTCTGATCTTTCCATTTGAAATGGTAAGCGTTGAAAAATCGAAGCCTTTGGATTGTATCCATTTTAAGGCCAATCCTAAAATTTCCTGTGCACCGGCTGCATAGGGCATTGCATCATAAGCCGCAAAGGTTTTAGGAGCCCTGTACCATCCATAAACAACATTTTCGTATTCCACAACTTTACCGGTTATGTCAGAAAAATATTCCTTGACAGATCCTTTGTTTCCATACGTAGTATAATTATCACCGTTTAAGAAAGCTTCAAAATCCGACATTTGCAGAGAACCCGGTTTATCAGAAAAATCAACAATAATGGCAAGCCCCTTTACCTTACCTGTTGGCGGCATTGCTGCTTCATTATCTTTATACTGATAACGATTCAGCGGCTGATTCCCATTTAATTTCAGATTATTGGCTGCCCGGATTTTATCAAGGGCCTGTTCATTCACTTCCAAATGTTTTGGAAGATGAAGATCACTTCTTAAGCTCGCAGCATTGGATTCGATCCCCTTGTAATGTATATCCGTTGAAAGTAGTTGTTCACCTGTTCCGGAAAGCTGTGCATAACAGATCCAGTTTGTTTTTTCATCCCTTACAACAGTATATCCGTCCAATCCTTCACCACGAATGTAAAATTCATCTCCATAAAGCTTTACATCAACCCATGTTCCGTCGGGTTGTTTAAATTTATGAATCTCGCCAAAATAAGGAGCTGCAAATGTGTGCAGGCACATCATGCAAAAGAGTGTGAGTAAAAGTTTTTTCATGATTGTAATTTTTTGTAATGTTTTAGATAAATGGTATAAAAGAGCCTTGCTTAACGCAATTATTAAATTTAACGCAAAAAAGAAAGGTGAAGCACCATTTTATTAGCGAGTTTGACGCAAATTTTAGCAAGAATATACATAAGCATGAAGCGGTCCTTCTGAAAGATATTCCTTACCATGTCAGTGTATCACGGTATCATGCATTCACTTCCGCTTTCTTTCCCTTTTTTCTTGCTGAAGCAATGATGGAAATGAATTCATCAAACAAATAACGGGAATCAAAAGGTCCTGCACAAGCTTCGGGATGATATTGCACACAGAATACATTTTTATTCTTGTAACGCAGGCCTTCTACGGTATTGTCATTTAAATTCAAATGAGAGACCTCTACTTCTTTTACTTTTGCCACATCTTCTGCTTTTACGCCAAATCCATGATTTTGAGAGGTAATTTCACATTTACCGGTAACCAGGTTTTTAACAGGATGGTTGATCCCTCTGTGTCCTTTATGCATTTTAAATGTGGAGATACCGGAAGCTTCTGCTATCAGCTGATGTCCGAGACAAATTCCAAAGGTAGGAATACCGGAATTGATTATTTTTTTGATGTTGGCTACTTCTTCTGTCATTACTGAAGGATCGCCGGGACCGTTGGAGATCATGAATCCATCCGGGTTCCATTTCATCATTTCTTCAAAGGTGGTTTTCATGGGAAATACCTGCAAATAACTGCCACGTTCGGCCAGGGAGCGAAGAATATTCTTTTTGGTTCCGTAATCCGTAACGGCAATTTTATACGCTGCAGACGGATCTCCCACAAAATAGGGCTGTTTCGTAGTTACTTTGGAAGACAATTCCAAACCTGCCATGGAAGGCACCTTTGCCAGCTTTTCTTTCAATGTATCAATATCCAGTGTTTCTGAAGAGATGATGCAGTTCATTGCCCCTTTATCACGGATATAACGGACAATTGCACGGGTATCTACATCCGATATGCCTACAATCTTATCTCTAAGGAAATAATCTTTCAATGAACCATTGGAGCGCTGACGGGAAGGTACGTCATTGAATTGCTTGCAAACAAGTCCGGCAATTTTTATGGAATCGGATTCTACTTCCTCATCATTTACACCATAATTTCCAACATGTACATTGGTCATCACTACAATTTGTCCGAAATAAGAAGGATCTGTAAATACCTCCTGATAACCGGTCATCCCGGTATTGAAACAGATTTCTCCTGTTGCGGTTCCTATCTGACCCGCAGCCTTGCCATAAAAAACCTTACCATCCTGTAGTAATAAAATCGCCGGGGCTTTTGCTTTGTATTTCATAATTTTTGTCCGTTCTTGCTTTTTTTATTTTTCATAAAAAAGGGACAAAGTAAAAATACTTTATCCCTTTTTTGTTTTATGATTTGAATTCAATCAATTTATTCAGCGTTTTCTTTGTTATCGGTTGCTTCGTCTTTTGGGGCTGCTCCTGTTGCTTTCTTTTTACCACCACGTCTGGAAGTTTTTGTTTTTGCAGGTGCTTTCGCTCCCAGCAATAACTCGTTAAAATCAACCAGTTCGATCAGGCAAGTATCTGCGTTATCACCTAAACGCGTACCTGTTTTTAAGATCCTGGTATATCCGCCCGGACGGTCAGCAATTTTAGAAGCCACATCTTTAAACAAGGTATGAACAGCTTCTTTGCTTTTTAAATAAGCAAATACTGTACGTCTTGAATGTGTGGTATCTTCTTTCGATTTCGTTAAAAGTGGTTCTACGTATGTTCTCAAAGCTTTAGCTTTGGCAACAGTAGTATTAATACGTTTATGCAAAATTAAAGAGCTTGCTAAATTTGCAAGCATTGCCTTGCGATGTGCAGATTTTCTGCCTAAATTATTTACTTTATCTCCGTGTCTCATTTTATTTTTTATATTGGGCTTAGAGATATGAGAATTGAGAACACTCACATCTCAGATCCCACATCATAAAATTCTATTTATTCTTTATCTAATTTATATTTTGCAAGGTTCATTCCGAAGGTAAGTCCTTTGTTTGCAACAAGGTCTTCCAACTCGGTCAATGATTTTTTGCCAAAGTTACGGAATTTTAATAAATCATGCTTTGCAAAAGATACTAAATCTGCTAACGTTTCAACATCGGCTGCTTTCAGGCAATTTAAAGCACGTACAGAAAGATCCATGTCTACCAGTTTTGTTTTTAGCAGCTGACGCATGTGTAAAGATGTTTCATCAAACTCTTCGGTTGCCATTTTTTCTTCTGTATCAAGTGTGATACGTTCGTCAGAAAATAACATGAAGTGATGAATCAAAATTTTTGCAGCTTCTTTTAATGCTTCTTTTGGATGAATCGATCCATCGGTAACAATGTTCATGATCAATTTCTCGTAATCGGTTTTTTGTTCCACACGGAAATTTTCGATGCTGTATTGAACATTTTTAATGGGTGTATAGATAGAGTCAATAGGAATCAGGCCGGCACTGGCATTTACAGGTTTGTTTTCCTCTGCAGGTACATACCCTCTTCCTTTATCGATGGTAATTTCAATTTTTAACTTAACACTTGGTTCCATGTTACAGATTACCAGATCCGAATTTAATACCTGAAAACCAGAAGTAAATTTACCGATATCTCCGGCTGTTAACTGTGTTTTTCCGGTAACTGTAACAGTCACTTTTTCAAAATCGGTTGTTTCAATTTGTTTTTTAAAACGAACTTGTTTTAAATTAAGGATGATCTCAGTAATATCTTCAGTAACGCCTTTTAGAGTAGAAAATTCATGATCAACTCCTTCAATTTTAACGGTAGTGATAGCATGTCCTTCAAGTGATGACAACAAAATTCTTCTTAATGCATTACCAACGGTAATACCATAGCCTGGTTCCAAAGGACGAAATTCGAATTGACCTTCAGTTTCACTGGAGTTAATCATTATAACCTTGTCAGGTTTTTGAAAAGCTAAAATTGCCATGTGTTATATATTTGTTTAGTTATGTATAATCTTTTCCTGAAATCAAATCCGGTTCAGGTTGTCCCCGGTCACTTCATTATTTAGAGTACAACTCCACGATCAGTTGTTCTTTGATATTTTCCGGAATTTGAATTCTTTCCGGAACTGAAATAAATTTACCTGATAATGTACTTTTATCAAAATCCATCCAAGGGAATTTATTGGTTGCACCGGCTGTTGTGTTTGTAATAACTTCTAATGTTTTAGAGCGTTCACGAACAGCTACCACATCTCCCGGTTTCAGGATATAAGAAGGAATGTTTACCACTTTACCATTGATGGTGATGTGACGGTGTCCTACCAGCTGACGGGCTGCACTACGTGTAGGAGCGATTCCCATACGATAAACCACGTTATCAATACGTGACTCGATCAATTGTAATAACACCTCACCGGTAACACCGTGTGCACGTTGAGCCATTGTATAAATTTTCTCGAACTGACGTTCAAGGATACCATACGTATATTTTGCTTTTTGTTTTTCCTGTAACTGAACAGCATACTCTGATTGTTTACCACGTTTTTTGGATAAACCGTGTTGTCCCGGAGGATAATTCTTTTTTTCGAGTACTTTATCAGGACCAAAAATTGGTTCTTTAAACTTTCTTGCTATTCTTGACTTAGGGCCGATGTATCTTGCCATTGTATTTTTATATAAATTAAAAATGTAAATTAAAATGTAAAACGATCAATCTGATAAATTAAGATTTTACATTTTAACTCTTAATTTATCGCTTTCGGTTATTAAACTCTTCTGCGTTTCGGAGGACGACAACCGTTATGAGGAATCGGAGTAATGTCTACGATCTCTGTAATTTCAATCCCTGCACCTGCAAGTGTTCTGATTGCTGATTCGCGGCCGGCACCTGGTCCTTTAACAAATACTTTTACTTTTCTCAACCCGGAGTCGTGTGCTACCTTGGAACAATCCTGAGCAGCTAATTGAGCTGCATAAGGTGTGTTTTTTTTAGAACCACGGAATCCCATTTTACCGGCACTGGACCAGGAAATTACCTGTCCGGAGGTGTTTGTCAAAGAAATGATGATATTGTTAAAAGTCGCATTAATGTGAGCTTCACCTATTGCTTCAACCTTTACAACTCTTTTTTTTGCTGCTGCTTTGTTTGCAGTAGTTTGTTGATTTGTTTTTGCCATTTTTTTTATATGATCATTATCCACCTTCGCACAGGCGTTACGGCGGATAACCGGTTAATTTTTATTATTTAGTTACTTTCTTTTTATTTGCAACTGTTTTACGTTTACCTTTTCTGGTACGTGCATTGTTTTTAGTGGTCTGTCCGCGAACAGGCAATCCTAAACGATGACGGATACCGCGGTAACAGCCAATATCCATTAAACGTTTAATGTTTAACTGAATTTCAGAACGTAACGCACCTTCCAACTTATATTTATCATTTAAAATGTTACGAATGGCAGTTAATTGCTCATCATTCCAATCCTGAACCTTGATGTTCCGATCAATGCCAGCTTCAGATAACACTTTTTGAGCAGTGCTACGGCCAATCCCGTAAATATACGTTAAACCTATTTCACCTCTTTTGTTGTTTGGTAAGTCAATACCTGCAATTCTTGCCATTTTTGTCTAATTTGATAAATTGATACGTCTTAGTTGAAATGAATCGGAATGAAAGAACCTTATCAACTGGTTCTTACCCCAGATCATTTTATCCTTGTCTTTGTTTAAACTTTGGATTTTTTTTATTGATTACATACAAAACGCCCTTTCTGCGAACAATTTTGCAGTCAGCACTTCTTTTCTTAATGGATGTTCTTACTTTCATTTTTGTTTTATTTTAAGATAAAAACCAATTTTATCTGTTATTTATATCTGTATGATATTCTTCCTTTTGTTAAATCATAAGGTGACATTTCTATTTTCACCTTATCTCCCGGTAAAATTTTAATATAGTGCATCCGCATTTTACCGGATATATGCGCCGTAATTATATGTCCATTTTCAAGCTCAACACGGAACATAGCATTTGACAACGCTTCTATTATAGTTCCATCTTGTTCAATTGATGCTTGTTTTGCCATAAATTTTAATTACTTATTTTCTGATTCGTTGAATATAGAGATCTAATAAATCAATACATCCTTATTTTTTACTAATGCTTCTTCTATGTATTCAAAAGAAGACAATATATCTGCTTTATCTTTTCCAACTGCAACCGTATGTTCAAAATGTGCAGAGGGTAAATTATCTGCTGTTCTGATGGTCCATCCGTCACTTTCCTGTGTTACAGCTTTCTTTCCAAGATTAATCATGGGTTCGATCGCTATTACCAATCCTTCTTCTAATTTTAAACCACTGCCTTTTTTTCCGTAGTTAGGTACTTCCGGTGCTTCGTGAAGCTTTCTTCCGATACCATGTCCAACCAATTCCCTGACAACAGAGAATCCGTTTGATTCAGCATGTTGTTGTATCGCATCTCCTACATCCCCCAGCCTTTTCCCGGCTACGGTCCACTCAACCCCTTTATAAAGACTTTCTTTGGTTATTTTTAGCAGTTTCAGAATCTCCGGTTTTACCTCTCCTATCGCAAATGTATAGGCTGAATCTCCAAAAAATTTGTTCTTTACCACACCGCAATCAACAGAAACAATATCTCCGTCTTTCAATTCGTATTTTCCAGGAATACCATGTACTACTTGAGAATTAACAGATATACACAGTGAATTCGGAAATCCGTTATAATTCAAAAAAGCAGGTACTGCATTATTATCGCTAATAAATTCATAAGCTACTTTATCAAGTGCCAGGGTGGTGATACCCGGCTTAATCACTTTAGCTACTTCAGCTAAGGTTTTTGCAACAAGCAAAGAACTTTCTCTTATTAACTCTATTTCTTCTTTCGTCTTATAAAACAAACCTTTTGACACCTTACCTCCTTATGTTGATTAAGCTGTCGTAGTAGTGGTCATACTTCCTACCGAAGAACGGCCCTTGATTCTTCCTGATTTCATTAATCCGTCATAATGACGCATTAACAAATGACTTTCGATTTGCTGTAATGTATCCAGTACAACACCTACAAGGATCAATAAAGAGGTTCCTCCGTAGAACTGGGCAAATTCCGAAGATACATTCATACGAACCGCAAATGCCGGTAAAACTGCCAATAGCGCTAAAAACAGGGCACCAGGCAATGTAATGCGGGACATCACAAGGTCAATGAATTCGGCTGTCTTTTTTCCTGGTTTCACCCCGGGAACAAAGCCACCGTTTTTCTTCATGTCTTCCGCCATTTGGTTTGGATTTACAGTGATCGCTG
>CAZMRM010000035.1:0-10277 GCA_964568515.1 uncultured Chitinophaga sp.
CCGCCATAATTCAGCGGATTCAAGATCATGGGGCTTTGTTCCGGAAGATCATATCGTTGGTAAACCAGTATTTATCTGGATGAGTATAAAAGAAGACAACAGGAACATTGGCAACAAGTCCAGTGGTTTCATTACAAAACTTAAAAACTCATTATCAGATCCTGAAAGAAGAAAACGCTTTTTTACCTATGTGGGTAACGGCAAATTATCCGCATCCTTTCTGACACCGTTTTTAATAATTGTAGGAGCAATCGTTTTATTCAATTATTTCAGAGGCAGGCGCAAAAAAACTTCTGAAAATGGAAAATAGTCATTGAATTTGGTCATATTTGTTAGAATAGTATGACAATTATTTTTCTGTTACGTAGCGATAGCAAAGTAATTAGCAGATTTTTTAAAACTAAAAAGATTTGAAAAAAAAATCGGCAATATGGGAATGGATAAAAGCAATTCTATTTGCTATTGTCACCATCATTGTTTTCAGAGCCTTTTTTTTTGAAGCCTATACTATTCCTTCTGCTTCAATGGAAAAATCACTCCTTTCCGGAGATTATATTCTTGTGAGTAAGGTAAGTTATGGTAGTCGCATACCATTTACTCCGCTTTCTGTCCCTTTTGCACATCAGCGCTTTCCTTTTTCAGAGAATCGTAAATGCTATTCAGAATCGGTAAAACTTCCTTATTTCCGCTTATTTGGCGCACCTGATATTCATCATGGTGATATTGTCGTATTTAACTGGCCGATGGAAGATGAATATCCTGTGGATCAACGTGCTTTTTACATAAAACGTTGCATGGGTATTGCCGGAGACACTCTTGAAGTACGAGAAGGGCAAGTATATATTAACGGACAATATAACGATAGACCTGAAAAACTGGCTTTTAATTATAAAATAACAGTAGACGCTGATTCTTTAAATACAGATACGTTGAAAGCACTGAATATAACAGACGGTGGCAAAATGAATGATAAAAAAGAGTACTGGTATACATTAAATACGGAAGATATTGATCATTTGAAAGGATTAACCAATATAATAAAAATTGCTCCATTACTGGAAAAGAAGGGAGCCTACAGTGATTATATGTTTCCTGAAAATGAACATTTTTTATGGAACGTTGACTTTTTTGGCCCTGTTTATATTCCCAGAGCGGGGGATTCTGTAAAGCTATCCATAGATTCATTGCCCTTATACGAACGGATCATTACCATTTATGAAAAAAACAGATTAGACATTAGACAGGATTCTATATTTATCAATGAAAAACCGGTTACACACTATACATTCAAACTAAATTATTATTTTATGATGGGCGATAACCGGCACAATTCTGCAGACTCCCGTTTCTGGGGTTTTGTTCCGGAAGATCATATTGTCGGAAAAACAGTAATGGTGCTGATGTCCATTGAAAAGGATATCGGCACCAGAGGGAGCAAGATCCGTAAAAACAGGTGGTTTAAGGAAGTGGATTAACACCTTGCCGGATAATGAAGAATTTACTTTCTGATTCAAATTATAAAATAACTACTTAGAAACCCGATTTATAACGTAGTATTTATCGTGTAATCTATAGAGCTTTGGCATAGGTTTATTTTTCAATTTTTCGTTTCCGGTCGATGATCAGATCACTTTGTTTGGTTGTATTGGGTGCGTGTGGATCATGGTACAACTTGTCCTTTTCATCTTTATCATTGGTAGCATTAAGATCCGTTCCATAGTTCCATTTTCCTTTTTTAAATCCAAAACCATCATAACTCATATCGCCGCAGTAGTATTGAAATTGTCCCTCTAATTGAGGTTCAATGGGAGAGAGGTGGTCAAAAACAATGGAATCTTTCGATGAACTATATTTTAGGGACATATTACAGGAAGCGGAATATTCAAAAATAATACGTTTAGGATATTTTTTTTCCATTACAAAAATATCCGCTCCAAATCGTGGTGTCCCATTCGGATCAAATGTTAGAACATCAATAATTTTCTTTTTCGAATACTGATCATTTAAATCATAACCCAATAACGTATAGTAGGTTTTTGTCTTTACTTTTTTCAAAATAATTTTATAGTAAAGCATTCCATACCATTTTTTATTATCAGTTATTGCATTGTCCGGATTCTTAATTTCTGTTGATTTATCAATCAAAGGATAAAGTTGAATGGTTTGTATTTTTTTTTCTCTTTTTTTGCCGCTTTTTGATTCATCTTCATATTTACTCTGGATAAAACCATAATATTCGTAGGTCTTATCCGATTTTTCTATGCACCAGTTAATAAGTTTAAATTTTTTATCAGGAGAAAAAAGAATACCAATATCCTTTTTTAAGGAGTCGAACGGTATGTCGAAGGTCCCGGATTTTTTAAGGACCTCTTCAAAGGTGGTAAGCAGTTCCTGGTTGTACTTTTTTTTGTCTGCATCTGTTTTTGCACTGTATAACTGTTTACAAATGGCCAGCAAACGGGTTTCGTCAGTAGCTATAACAGAAGGATTTTCATGTGATTGTTTTTGAGCAATAACAGAAAACGAAAGGAAACAGAAAAGGGTGATGATGTATTTCATTTTTTAATACGTACTATTAAACGAAGCTATACAGGTATTATTTTAGAGAATAGTATCGAAAAAAAAGACCATTCATTTAAGAATGGTCTTTTTTTTAATTTGTATTTTATTCACCGTGAAGGGCTGCTTTTTTATTGAGTAGTTCTTCTTTGCTTTCTCTCCAGTTTTCATCATCAACACAACAATCAACCGGGCATACCGCTGCACATTGAGGCTCATCATGAAAGCCCACACATTCTGTACATTTGTCTGATACAATATAATATAAATCCATTGCTACAGGTGCAACAGGTGCGTCTGCATCAACCGTAATTCCGCTTTTACCAGTAAAGGTTCCTTTAATAGAAGTACCGTCTGCAAAACGCCATTCATTACCACCTTCATAAATTGCATTGTTGGGGCACTCCGGTTCACAAGCTCCACAATTAATGCACTCTTCAGTAATTTTAATTGCCATTTGAATATTGTTTTTCTTAGTTTTGTTTTAAATATGCTACAAATATAGCGAAAACAAGTTAAATATATAGTAATTGTATAGTTTAGAATTTTTCTAAAAATGACCATAAAGAACAGGATAAATGCTTTTAGCACCCTTGGTGAATTTTTAAAACAATTTTCGGAAGAAAAAATCAGCACAAAAATAACTCCTTTAAATAAGTTGTTTTATGAAGATTTTAAAGAGTTACTGCAAAAGGTCGCTTTTCATAATCCCTGGTTCACATTCCATAACGTGCAAACTGCAATAACTGCAATAGCTGAACAGCTCAATGGTCAAAACCTTCTTCAATGGCTTTCTTCTTATCAACAACAGGCATTTGATCCGGAGAAACCACTTCAGGTGACAGTAATTATGGCTGGGAATATCCCATTGGTAGGGTTTCACGATTTTCTTTGTGTTTTATTGTCAGGAAACATTTTTGTTGGAAAACTTTCATCCGAAGATAAACTCCTTTTGCCCTATATCTCTAAAATTCTAATCACCATAGAACCCGGATTCAAACAATATATTGAGTTTACAGAGGGACAAATAAAAAAAATGGATGCGGTCATCGCAACCGGAAGTAATAATACAGCCAGGTATTTTGATTATTATTTTGGTAAATATCCTCACATTATTCGTAAAAACCGGAATGCTGTTGCCGTATTAACCGGACAAGAAACAAAGTGGCAATTAAAAGAATTAGGCAAAGATATTTTCCAATATTTTGGACTCGGTTGCAGAAATGTATCCAAACTTTTTGTTCCTAAGGGGTATAAGTTTGACTCCTTTTACGAAGCCATTATTGATTACAAGGATATTATCAATACCAATAAATATGTCAATAATTATGAGTACAACCGGACGGTTTATTTGATGAACAGTGACACCACCTTACTGGACAATAATTTTTTATTGTTAAAAGAGAGTGATGCTTATTCTTCTCCTATTGGTGTGCTTTTTTATGAATTTTATGATGAGCTGGAAATGGTAAAAAAACGCCTGGTAAAAGATGAGGCAATGATCCAATGCATTGTTTCAGCAGATGCAACGATCAAAAATGCAATGCCATTTGGACAAGCCCAATATCCGGCATTAATGGACTATGCAGATGGAATCGATACAATGAAATTTTTAATTGGATTGCAATAAAAATTATTTAGAAGGTCTGCTTACAGGAGGTTTTCTTGTACCATAAATATTCCTTCTGGTTTTACGTTGCTGTTTACTATAATTTTTAGTTCCTTTTTCAATTGCCTTTTTATTTGCACGTTGCTCTTTTTTTATGCTGCCACTGTGTAAATAAGGATTATAGCCAGGAGCACGTTTGCCGCAGGCGTTAAAAAAAAGAAACACGAACAGAGAACTCAATATCGTTGAAAAGAAATATTTTTTATTAAAAATAATCATGATAACGAATTTAGAGAAGATTAAAGTTGAATTTCTAAAAGTATAAATTTAAAATGGAGTTGACAATTTTTTAATGATGAACGGGATGTATTCTGCACAACGGATTTCTTTTTCATTTCTTATTTCATTTGCTTTTTTTATCATTTCCTGTAAAGAAAAAAAAAAGACTGAACTTACTTTTTCTGATCATATCGCACCTATCATTTTTAAAAATTGTACTCCCTGTCACCGGCCTGGGGAAGCGGGTCCGTTTAATCTCATTACGTACAATGATGTACTGTCCAGAAGCAAGTTAATAAAGTTTGTTACTCAAAGTCGTTTTATGCCGCCATGGCCGGCAGATGCAAATTATTCTCATTTTACAGATGAAAGAGTATTAAGTAATGATGAAATAAAATCAATAGTTACCTGGATTGATGAAGGCTGCAAAGAGGGTGATCCGACCCGCTTGCCACCATTGCCGTTTTTTCCAGCAGGTTCCCAGCTTGGGAAACCTGACCTGGTTATCCGGTTAAAGGATGTTTATCAAATAAAAGGAAATGGGAAAGATCAGTTTTTACTGATGCGGGTACCTTATCAAATCCCTAAAGATACTTTTGTGAGGGTAATTGAAATTGTTCCGGATAACCGAAAATTGGTACACCATGTCAACGCACAATTATTGAGTTATGATTTTGATAAAAAGAAGGATATTTTTAAAGGAAATACGGTCGTTGATCTTGAACAATTTCCGGATAAGCTCATGGCGTATAAACATCTTGGACTTGCGAATGACGATGGTATAACTTTTCCGGCACTTACACAATCTGTTGCCAATTACCTGCCTGGTGTGGTTCCTCCCGTTTATCCCGATGGTATAGGTGGATACAAATTATCGCGTAAAGGTGCTATTTTCCTGAAAGATATACATTACGGTCCTTCACGTGCAGATACATCCGATCGAACAACGTTCAATGTTTTTTTCGCTAAAAAAAGTCCTGAAAGACCGATCCAGGAATTTCAAATGGGTACCTATGGTGTATCACCAACTATTCCTGCTTTGATCATTCCTCCGGATACATTCTTGACGGTTCACTCGGATTTTACCCTGCCTTTTGATATTTCCGTTTTAACCATAAATCCACACATGCATTTACTTGGAAAATCGTTTTTGGCTTATGCGATTACCTTGCAAGGAGATACCATTCCACTCATACGCATTCCTAAATGGGATTTCAGATGGCAATACTTTTATACATTTAAAAAAATGCTGAAAATTCCCAAAGGCGCTACTATTCATGCCGAAGGTGTTTATGATAATACACGTAAAAATCCGAATAATCCGTTTAGTCCTCCACAGCTTGTGGCAGAAAGAGACGGAAGTATGCGTACTTCTGATGAGATGTTTCAATTCATTGTCAGTTATCTGCCATATAAAAACGGAGATGAACGGATAAGCCTGGAAACGGGAACAAACAATAAAAATGAAAAATAAGATGCAGGGTCAACATGTATTATTTATAGCAAGTGTATGGCCCGAGCCTTCTTCCTCAGCAGGTGGCAGCCGTACTGTTCAATTGATGAAACTGTTTATCGCTAACGGATGGAAAATAACTTTTGCCAGTACCGCAGCAGATTCTGATCATATGATCAATTTTTCGGAATGGCCGGTTTCTAAAATATCCATCCTTTTAAATGATTCCAGTTTTGATGAGCAACTCCTGCAGATACAACCAACCATTGTCGTATTTGATAAGTTCATGATCGAAGAGCAGTTTGGCTGGAGAGTGGCTCAATACTGCCCCGAAGCCCTTCGTATCCTTGATACAATCGATATGCATTGTTTGCGTATAGCCAGGCACAAAGCACTCAAAGAAAACCGGATATTTGAATCAGAGGATTTATTGCAGGAAGAAACCGCAAAAAGAGAAGTTGCCAGTATTTTACGTTCCGATATTTCGCTCATCATTTCCGATCTGGAAATGGAGCTATTGCTTAGCCAGTTCAAAATTGATAAAGCATTATTACACTATGTCCCTTTTCTTTTAAAACCACTTTTACAGCAAGATGTGCAACAATGGAAATCGTATGAGCAACGTAGACATTTTGTTACTATTGGAAATTTTCTCCATGAACCCAACTGGAATGCAGTACTTTATCTAAAGCAGGAAATATGGCCATTGATAAAAAAGCAATTGCCAGAAGCTGCATTGTTAGTATATGGAGCTTATTGTCCGCCAAAGGCAAAAGCTTTGCATTCTGAAAAAGATCAGTTTTTAGTAAGGGGCAGGGCCGAAAATGCATTAGAAGTTATGTCAGATGCAAGAATTTGTTTGGCTCCCTTAAGATTTGGTGCAGGAATAAAAGGGAAACTGATTGAGGCAATGCAATGTGGTACACCGAGTATAACAACCAACATCGGAGCGGAAGGAATGCATGGAAAATTACCTTGGAATGGCAGCATCTCGGATGATAAACAGGAATTTGCAACGGAGTCAGTCAAGCTTTATTCAAACAAGGAACAATGGCAGGTGTGTCAAAAGAACGGGATCAGGATTATCAACGAGGTTTATCCGGAAGAAAAGCTAGGAACAGCATTGATAAAACAAATACTTGATGTTCAGGATAATCTGAAATCACATCGCATCCATAATTTTATGGGATCCATGCTTCTTCATCATCGTTCGGCCAGTACCAGGTATCTTTCTAAATGGATACAGGAAAAGAACAGGAAACTTTCAAATCAAAAAATGTTTCCGTAGTTTTGTACCCTAATTTGAACTCAATGCATACGACGCGATTCATCATTTTTGCAATTATTATTTTACTTATTGATTGGTACTTTTATCAGGCTGTTTCTACGATACTTAAAGGAGCTTCCGTCCTAAAACGAACTACTGTTTTTTATGTATATGCTGGCTTTACAGCATTATCCGTATTAACGGTATTGGCTCCGATCATTATCCCCTTTTATGACTGGCCAAAATTTTTTAAAATATATTTTGTAGCCTTCATTGCGATCATTGTTTTTTCTAAAATTATCGGATCCGTTTTCTTATTATTCGATGATATCATCCGTTTGTTCCGTTGGGTGTTGAGTTACATTGTAAAACCAGCTCCATCTGAATTGCCTTCTGAGATCGAAAATGTTCATCGTATTTCGAGGTTAAAGTTTTTAAATTATATCGCTTTAGGAATGGCTGCATTACCATTTACGGGATTTATATATGGCATGGTAAAAGGGGCTTTCAATTACACGGTACATCGAACCAAAGTGATACTTCCTAATTTGCCTGAGGCTTTTAACGGACTTAAAATTGTTCAGATATCCGATATACATTCCGGAAGTTTTGCATCTGCCAGTCACGTGGAGGATGCAGTTAAAATCATCCTTCAACAAAAGCCGGATGTTATATTTTTTACGGGCGATCTGGTAAACAATGAAGCCACTGAAATGGAACCATTTATGGACATACTTAATAAATTGAAAGCCCCATTGGGCGTATTTAGTACGCTGGGTAATCACGATTATGGCGATTATGTGAGATGGGAAACACCGGAGGCCAAGCAAAAAAATTTACAGGATCTCAAGGACATACACGGGCAATTAGGCTGGAGGTTGCTGATGAACGAACACGTTCCTTTAAAGAAAGGAGATGCATCCATTGCCCTGATTGGTGTTGAAAATTGGGGAGGCAACTTAAATTTTCCAAAGTACGGTGATCTTAAGAAGGCACATGCAGGAACTGAGAATTATCCTGTAAAATTGTTATTGTCACATGATCCATCCCATTGGGATAAACAGGTTAGGCCACAGTTTCAGGATATTGATATTACGTTTAGCGGCCATACTCATGGTTTTCAGATGGGGATTGAAGTTCCGGGTTTCAGATGGAGTCCTTCACAATATATTTATAAAGAATGGGCCGGTTTATATTCAAATGGCAGTCAACATATTTATGTTAATCGAGGTTTGGGCTTTTTAGGGTACCCTGGTCGGTTGGGAATATCACCGGAAATAACCGTTATGGAACTTTTCAATTCCTGATCAGTTTTTATTCTCAATAAAAAAGTTGACATTGCAATTTGTTTAATTTTGTCGCCAAATAAATCAGATTGAAATCAAAATTACAGCTCCTTCAGTATTTTCTATTACTTGCTATCGGCATTGCTCTTTGCTGGCTATTCTTTAGAAACTTCAGTTTTGCTGAGTTGCGGGGGGCACTTGAAACCGGTAATTTCTCCTGGTTTTACATGGTTATGTTTACAACTACGATTGTATACATTATCAGAACACTGAGATGGCAAATGTTGATAAGGGCAACCGGTTATTCTGCTGCTTTTCACAATGCATACGCAGCTTTATCCATCAGTTATTTTGTGAGTCTCGTTGTACCCCGCCTGGGAGAAATTACAAGATGCCTTTCATTAAAAAGACAGCATCGTATTCCTTTTATGCAGTTGCTGGGAACGGTGATCATCGAACGGGTAGTGGACATCATCAGTTTAATCGTAATGCTTCTGATAACGTTGTTGTTGCAGTTTGAACACATCATGGAGTTTGTTAAAGAAAATGTTTTCCTCCCTTTTTATGAGGGTGTGATTTTAAAAATCATTGCTGGAAACGGATTGGTCATTCTTATTACCATAGTTTTACTCACCGTTATTTTTTTGCTGGTTGTGTATTTCAGACAGTACATCAGTGAAAAATCACCTAAACTGATCGTTAAGTTTTTGGAAGGTTTAAAACAAGGCATCATCAGCATTTCAAAGCTGGAAAGAAAAGGCCTTTTCTTTTTTTACACCATTTTGATTTGGTTGGGTTATTATTTTATGACTTACTTCTGGTTCTTTGTTTTTAAGGAAACAAATGTATTAGGGTGGGGTGCTTGTTTATCCATTGTAAGTATAGGAACCATTGGACGTTCTGTTCCGATCCAAGGCGGTGGAATGGGAGCATATCATTTTTTAGTAACACAAGTAGTCATTTTATATGGCGTTTCAGAGGTTTTTGGTAAAACCCTTGCTACTTGTATACACGGTGGACAACTATTTTTTACGTTCGTTATGGGATTGGTAGGTCTACTTATTTTCTTCCTCTCGTATTGGAAAAATCGTTATTAGTTCATAGTTTTTTTAAAATATGTCTGGCTCTTGCATGAAAAGCTGCAGTAGTTTTTGGCAGCTGATCTTCAATGGCTAATTTTAATTCTTGCTTTAAGTCCGGGTAGTGATGGGCAATATTGGCGATTATTTGCATTGCTTCTGTTTTTACAACAACGGTTTCTGTTGGTGAAAGCAGTAAACGGAAACAAACGTCAACCGCTTTGCCTTGTAGTTTTTCTGGTATCTCTTGCCGAGCCAGTACACATGCCATGTTTCTCTTGATGCCGTCCACCGGAAAATGTTCAATAGTGTCAATAAACTTTGATAAATAAGGTTGGAGCATTTCAGGATGCCATTCGTTTATCACTGCTAATAACCACGAAGCCCTGTGAGGTAAGGGAGCCTTTTCCTTATAAATGATCTCTACTATCTTTTTGAATTCCTTTTTATCTGTACCAATTTTTTTGGCGATCAATTCCGTATTCGGCCGGGAATGTACCTTCATTAACTGAGTGATGTAATCCATATTAATGTTTTTCTAACCAACGACTTAAAAAACAATCATAAACTCTGTAATAGTTACCTTTTTCGTCCTGGTCGCGATAAATCATCTCTTTGTTCATCAATGCTTCCAGAGCACGTTGCACATTGGCGGGAGTACCAATATCATTTTTTGAGATAAAACTTCTGGCAGAAGGCTGGTACACCTTATCTTCTTTTGCTATCGCTTTTAAAAGATTCCACT
>CAZMRM010000035.1:10287-14424 GCA_964568515.1 uncultured Chitinophaga sp.
TACGGTAGTCAGCAAATTTCTATATTGGAGAAATACGGTTGCCTGTTCATTTAGCAGTTGATTGCATTCATGTTGGACAACAGGCAATGTAATATCCTTTATTTCTGTGGAATAGATCTTATTGCAGATTACTTGTGTATAGTAAGTATGTAAACGTGTCCATTGAGCAATAAATCCCAAAGCATCTGCATATATTTTGCGTTTATTCTTTTTAAACAGACCGGAAATGAAAGTTGTATAAATTATTTCCGGGATAGGAGCCAGGTATAATGCCTGTGTACTCAAAAAAAAAGGACGTTTGCTGTTTGTAAAAATGTCTGACAGCATGTGTTTATTACTTCCGCTAAAAATAAATTGAACATTCTTTAGTGGTTGTATAATGGTACGGAGCAAGGCTTCTGTGTTCTTTTCAGGATAGAGCGCCACTTGCTGAAATTCGTCAATAGCAATAACGATGCGTATTTTCTGGGACTCAAGATAAGAGAATAGCCCGGAAAGGGATTGTTCATTTTGTTTGGGTGTTGAAAAATCAAAACTTACTTCAGGTTCACCCGTCAGGCCGTCAAAGCTGATCACGGGCCTGAATCCTTTCAGGAAATCTAGAAATTTTTTACCCAAATTATTTTTCTCCGGAAATGCTTTTAAAATACCAGCGGCTAGTTGATTTGCAAAGTCACGCAAATTTTGTGTGGCATAAATATCAATGTAAATACAACATATCTTTTTATCTTTTTTTAAGGTTTCAAATACGTGCCATATCAACCCTGTTTTGCCCATCCTTCGAATGGATAACAGTGTTGTATCTACACCATTTTTAATGTTGGTAACCAGACGTTTTGTTTCCTGCTCCCGATCACAAAACAAGGAAGTACCATAGTAACCACTTACCGGAAACGGATTTTTTATTTCATTCATATCACAAAATTAAAAAAAATTATACATTTTGCATAATACAAAATGTATAATTTTAAATGACTGTGCTAAAATCTGAAAAATTATTCTACTTCGGGAAGTGTATATTTTCGATCTTTATTTTCCTTTTTCAAGTAATCCATTAATGGAGCAAAGTAATCCAGCATGGCTTTCGCACTGAGGTCGCTTCCTGTTTTTTCCTTTAGAACCACACGCCAATCTTTGCTGGAACCATACTTCATGATTTCTGCGATGAACTTACCAACCTCTTTGTTGTTGTAGTAATTGGTAGCATGCGGATCCTGGTGAAGAATTTCTTTTGCAATATGATCATGCAACTGGAACAACAAAATATAAGATAAAGCATAATCGTAATATTGTGCAGCATCATCGTTGATATGCGTTTTAGTGGCAGCATCACAATATTCTTCCCCCCTTGCTGTTGGAGGTGCAATACCCTGATACTTTGCTGCCAGTTCCCACCAACGTTTATTAAATTCGTTAGAAGCAAGGTTGTTGGAATACAGATCATGTTCGAACATACTCATGGTACCGGTACTGAACGGTATGAATACGACAAAGTTTAAAGCTTCTTTCAATAAGGTTCTCATCTCATCCGTCTTAGTGTTTTTTGGAATAATATTTAAATTTTCCAAAAACGGTTTTTGCATAGCAGCCATTCCCATCATGCTTCCCAATGCTTCATGATAAGCTCTGTTGGCGCCTTCACGGAACAATACAGGAACATCAGGATTACTGTAAGAAATGTAATAATAGATGTGCCCAAGTTCATGACTTGCGGTTTCGTACCACTCACTAGTAGGAACAACACTCATCAGAGAACGAACATCTTTATCTAAATCAATGTGCCATGCAGAAGCATGATTGTTTTTCTTATAGGATGCACCTTTTGAAAGCGGGTAAAGATCTGATTTTTCCCAGAATGTTTTTGGTAACTCCGGGAAGCCCAGGCTTACATAAAAGCGTTCACCTTGTCTTACAATCCATTCCGCATCTTTTGTATGCAATGCACTGTCGAGATTCAATCCTTTTACTTCTACCAGATTGGACCAGTCTTGTCCCCATCGATTAGGTAACCAATGAGCAGGAATTAAATCAGGTATTTCTTTTGATCCGTATTTTTTTGCCAGTTCATAGCGTGCATAGGTATGTAATTCACGGTATAAAGGATACAATTCCTTATTGAATTTTTTGAGCATATCAATCATTTCCTTAGTCGTCATGCCATAATCTGCCACCTGGTACTCAAAAAAATCTTTGTAGCCCAATCCCTGAACCGTTTTGTTTCTGAGTTCACGCAATTGTACCAATCCATCTTTTAAATTTTTTCCCACTTCTTTACTGGCTTCCCATGTTTTCAAGCGAGCCGGTAAACTTTTTTCTGTTCCCAAACGGGCATCAATATCATTTGTGGAAACGGATTTACCATCTATTTTGTAATCATAACCAAATAACTTTTCAATCTGCTTGGTTTCTGCCTCAATACGCTCTTTTACTACTTCTTTCACGGATTGAGGATTATAAGCAGCTTTATATAAAATGGATTTAAGTTGTCTTATCTGGAGGTCGGTAAGTTCTTCTTTACGGTTCAAATAATTTTGAACGATCGTTATATTCTCTGCACTGCCTGTAAAATCGGCCATTTTTTGCTGCGCTTCATTGGAGGCGATTGCATTTGTAGAATCTCCTTCAACAATGCGGATATTTGATTGCCATTGTGCCTCGCTGGCTGCAGTACTTAAGTCTTTATATACAGCTGAATACTGATCAATGTACGCCTGCACACTATCCTGAAGTTGATGAGAGGAAGTTTCTTTGTTATTGTTGGTACATGCTGAATAAAAGAATACAGCGGTTGAAAGGATAAGTAATGGTTTCTTCATTTTTTTAATTTTAGAAAAGTAAAGATATAAAAAGGACTTAATCTTTTTATCTTTACCCCATGTCTTTGAAACAAAAAGTTATTATCATTGGTCCTGCCTATCCTTTACGTGGTGGGATTGCCAATTTTAATGAAGCCTTGTGCCGGCAAATGATCAAGGAAGGATTTGAGGCGAAAATCATCTCCTTTTCCCTTCAATACCCCTCTTTTTTGTTTCCTGGCAAAACCCAGTATGATACAGGGAAAGGACCGGATGATATACAAATTGAGACAAAAATCAATTCCATTAACCCTTTGAATTGGTTGAAGGTAGCCGGTCAGATAAAATCGGAACAACCTGATTTTGTTATTATTCGATATTGGTTGCCCATCATGGGGCCTTGTTTAGGGACCATTGCCAAACTCATTAAAAGAAAGAGCAATATCAAAGTGATTGCCATTACGGACAACATTATTCCACACGAAAAAAGACCGGGTGATCAATGGTTTACACGCTATTTTGTAAAGCAATGTGATGGATTCATCACCATGTCACAATCCGTATTGAATGATTTGAGACATTTTACAAACAACATCAGCAAAGTATATTTACCACATCCTATTTATGATATTTTTGGAGAAAAGCTTGAAAAACAACAAGCTAAAGAACAATTAGGATTGAACGCCTCTACTAATTATCTGTTATTTTTCGGATTCATCCGTAAATACAAAGGACTTGATTTATTACTTCATGCAATGGCTGATGAACGGATCAGGAAACTGGATATTCATCTCCTTGTGGCTGGCGAATACTATGAAGATTCCGCTTTTTATGATAAAATCATACAAGAAGAAAAACTGGAAAAGTCGGTTATTTTAAAAACAGAATTTATCCCTTCTGATCAGGTTCGTTTATACTTCTGTGCAGCCGATATGGTTGTTCAGCCCTATAAAACAGCGACTCAAAGTGGAGTCACTCAAATCGCCTATCATTTTGAGCGTCCCATGCTGGTAACCAATGTAGGTGGCTTACCCGAAATGGTACCGGATAAAAAAGTAGGATATGTTACATCTCTTCATCCAACTGCCATTGCCGATGCAATACATGACTTCTATAGTAATAAACGGGAACAACAATTTATAGCCAATACCGTTACTGAAAAGCAACGTTTTCTATGGAGTTCTTTTGTAAAGGGGGTGAAAAAACTTTATGATACCCTTAATTCTAATATCTCACTAAAAAAGTAAAGACCCTTCCACGGAAACTGCCGTAATTTTTGTATTTTTGTATGTTTTTAAACTTGACCTTCTAAATGAATTTCAAACTTTTTTTACTGTTTTCT
>CAZMRM010000035.1:14434-15667 GCA_964568515.1 uncultured Chitinophaga sp.
AATGAAGCACCCAATAAAACAGATGCTTCAGGAAAAAAACAAGGGCATTGGATTAAATATGATGACAATCATAAGAAAATATATGAAGGGAATTTTGAAAACGGAATCCCGGTGGGAATTTTCTCTTATTATTATGATAATGGCAAACCATGGGCAGTAACAAGGTTTGAGAAAAAGGGGGCTGTTGCCTACACTAAACATTACAGTGCCGGAGGTAAATTGGTGGGTGTCGGTAAATATGTAAATGAAAAAAAGGATAGCTTGTGGAAGTTCCTGAATGAGGATAGTGTTGTGATTGCAGAAGAAAACTATATAAACGGACTAAAAAATGGCAGCAGCAAAGTGTTTTATCCGAATGGTCAAATTGCCGAAGAAAAGATCTGGAAGATGGGTAAACTGAATGGGCCTTGTAAAAAATATTTTGATAATGGCCAGTTAAAATACACAGGTACTTTTGTAGATGATAAAGTAGAAGGAAAAGCAGTCTATTATTTTATCAGCGGTAAGATTGATGGAGAAGGGGTATACAAAAACGACTTAAAGGATGGCACCTGGAAGTATTATCTGGAAGATGGGAAAGTGAGAAGAACTGATAAATATATAAATGGTAGAATGGTTGAGTCTACGGATAAAGACTATGTGCCAAAAGAACAAATTGATGCTGAGAAAAAAAGGTACGAACAGCAGGAAATAAAAGATCCCTACGAAGAAGGATATCGTCCCGACAGAACAAATGAGTAAGAAAGGAAAAGTATTATTGGCGATGAGTGGTGGAATTGACAGTTCAATTGCAGCACTATTGCTGCATGAACAAGGTTATGAGGTAGTTGGGATCACTATGAAAACATGGGATTATGCTTCTTCCGGTGGCTCTACAAAAGAAACAGGTTGCTGTAGTCTGGATTCCATTAATGATGCCCGCATGCTGGCAGTTCATCTGGGTTTTCCTCACTTGATCCTCGATATCCGCAATGAATTCGGAAATTACATCATTGATAATTTTGTGGATGAATACCTTGCCGGACGTACTCCGAATCCATGCGTATTGTGTAATACCCATATTAAATGGGAGGCTCTTTTAAAACGTGCTGATATGCTGGACTGCGAATTTATTGCAACCGGACATTATGCACGTATTCGTGAAGAAAACAATCGATATGTGATCTCAAAAGGATTGGATCAAACCAAAGATCAGTCGTACGTTCTATGGGGACTTACACAGGAAAGTTTAAA
>CAZMRM010000036.1:0-8767 GCA_964568515.1 uncultured Chitinophaga sp.
ATTCATCTTTGGTATCATCATCTTTCGTAAAAGTAGGACCTTTCCACTCATTATGACATTTAATTCCGAAATGATTATTGGCATAAACTGCCAGGTCACTGTTTCCGTTGCCACTTTCAAGCATACCTTGTGCAAGCGTAATACTGGCTGGAATATTAAACATTAACATTTCTTTGATAGCGTCATTCTTAAAATTTTCAATGTATTGCTCAGCGGTCATTTTCGGTTCAGCTGGCTGTGCAATAATGAAAGATTCAGTAAACAGCAATAAAAAGAGTATGTTCAATTTTAAATACATGCTATAAAATTAAGGATTGAAGAACGGATGAGTACCGCTTGAAATCAGGTTTTTTTAACAACTCTTTGTGAATTGCCAGTGTTGAGGGATTTTGGCCTGAAGCCCGCCGGTATGAACAGCAATAATCACTTCTCCTTTTTTAAAGAAACCACGTTGTATAAGATCATAAATGCCAAACATCATTTTTCCTGTGTAAATTGGCTCCAAAGCAACATGGTGCCTTGCTTCAAATTCATTCATAAACGTCAGCAATGTGTTTTTTATTTTTGCATAACCGCCAAAATGATAGTCTTCATGAATTGACCAATTGCTTTGAGAATGATGAGCTGCTTCAAGTTGTTTGGAGATCTCCGTTTGCATATAATTTTCACCTTTTAAAACCTGGAAACCCAGGGCATGCTGTTCTCTTTTGAGCGAACGAATAATACCTGTAAGGGTAGTCCCCGTTCCACAAGCACAACAGATGTAATCAAAAGGGATTTGTAATTGATTGGTAATCGTTGTGCATCCCAGAATACCCAACTCGTTGTTTCCTCCTTCAGGAATAAGATACATTCTTTCATTGAAATGATTTTTTTGTACATATTGTTCGAGCTGAGCTTTATTTTGATAGCATTCCCGTGAAACATAATCGAGCTGCATTCCATGGGTAATGGCAAATTCAAGGGTAGGATTCAGGGGTTCATGTTTTTCACCACGAATGATTCCAATGGTTTTAAACCCATACTTTTTTCCTGCTGCAGCAACAGCAGCAATATGATTGGAAAAGGCGCCTCCAAAAGTCAGAAGCGTTTCTTTATTTGTTCTTTGAGCTGCTTCCAGGTTATACTTTAGTTTATAAAGTTTATTTCCACTGATGTGAAGATCGTTTAGATCAGTACGCATCAAGTACAGCTCAATTTCATGTGTTGAGGTAATCTCATCATTAATTTTTTGCAGGGGAACCGCAGGTAAATCAATTTGCATTGCCGTAAAAATACTTATTTTTGTGCGAATGGATGGATTTTCAGCACCTAAGAAATTGGAACCCGATGATTTTTATTACTCACCGGAAGGATATATTGTATTTACGGAAAAGTATCATCTGAAACGGGGCTATTGTTGTCAGAATGGATGTAAACACTGTCCATACGGGTTTGACAAAAGCAAAGGAAGAATTGATAAATCCACACCTCGTTAATCATACAAGACAACGCATATAAAAACAATTGCTCTAGAACCATGGAATTAGTAAACAACATTAAAGACACACAGGAAACGAAGGCTTTTCAGGAAAAAATTTTACAGGGAATACCAGACGAACTGCCTTCAGCAAAGCCTTTTGATCAAAATTTGAATCATGCTCCAAAAAGAAAAGATATTTTAAGTAAAGAAGAAAAAAAACTGGCGATCCGAAACGCATTACGCTATTTCGACAAAAAACATCATGCTGTTTTAGCAAAAGAATTTGCACAAGAGCTAAAAGAATACGGTCGGATCTATATGTATCGTTTTCGCCCGGATTATAAAATACATGCCCGTAATATTCACACCTATCCCTGTCAATCCATACAGGCAGCTGCCATCATGATGATGCTGCAGAACAATCTGGATGATGCTGTAGCGCAACATCCGCATGAATTGATTACTTATGGCGGCAATGGTGCAGTGTTCCAAAACTGGGCACAATACCTTCTTACCATGAAGTATTTGGCAGAAATGACCGATGAACAAACACTGGTAATGTATTCCGGACATCCGATGGGGCTTTTCCCTTCACATAAGGATGCTCCGCGTGTTGTGATTACCAATGGTATGATGATACCTAATTACAGTAAATCGGATGATTGGGAAAAATTCAATGCATTAGGTGTAACACAGTATGGACAAATGACAGCGGGTTCTTACATGTATATTGGACCGCAAGGGATTGTTCATGGAACCACCATTACGGTGATGAATGCTGCACGCAAAATATCGGATAATGAAGAAGGCAGGAAAGGAAAATTATTTGTTACCTGCGGATTGGGAGGAATGAGCGGAGCCCAACCCAAAGCAGGAAAAATATCCGGGTTGGTGACAGTAGTGGCAGAAATAAATCCAAAGGCTGCTAAAACAAGGCATTCACAAGGTTGGGTCGATGAGGTGTATACAGATTTGGACAAACTGATTGAACGTATTAAAAAGGCACAATCTTCAAAAGAAGCTGTTTCATTGGCGTATGAAGGAAATGTAGTAGATCTGTGGGAAAAACTGGTTACGGAAAAAATGAAAGTTGATATTGGTACCGATCAGACTTCCTTGCACAATCCATGGGCAGGCGGCTATTATCCGGCAGGTTTAACATATGAACAATCCAACGAATTAATGGCAAAAGAGCCGGAACACTTTAAGAAGGAAGTGCAAAAGACATTAATACGTCATGCAAATGCTGTGAACATGCTCGCTTCACAAGGAATGTACTTTTTTGATTACGGAAATGCATTTTTATTGGAAGCGTCGCGGGCAGGTGCTGATATTGTAAATAAAGACGGTACTTTTAAGTATAAATCCTATGTACAGGATATTTTAGGACCAATGTGCTTTGATTATGGGTTCGGTCCTTTCCGCTGGGTTTGCACATCCTGTGACCCTAAGGACCTTGAAACAACAGATAATCTTGCACTTGAAGTATTGCAGCAAATGTATAAAGATGCACCGGTTGAAATTAAACAACAATTAAGTGATAACATCCTTTGGATAAAAGATGCCATGAAGAATAATCTTGTGGTTGGTTCGCAGGCACGTATTCTTTATGCAGATGCAGAAGCACGTGTTAAAATTGCACAGGCATTCAATACCGCTATACATGAAGGTAAATTATCCGCTCCGGTTGTTCTTGGTCGCGACCATCATGATGTTTCTGGTACAGATTCGCCTTACCGTGAAACATCAAACATTTATGATGGTTCCAGTTTTACAGCCGACATGGCAGTTCAGAATTTTGCAGGAGACGGGTTCCGTGGAGCAACATGGATATCCTTACACAATGGAGGTGGAGTAGGCTGGGGGGAAGTTATTAATGGTGGCTTTGGTATGGTATTAGATGGCAGCGCGGACAGCGAACGAAGATTAAAATCCATGCTATTCTGGGATGTTAATAATGGAATCGCAAGAAGAGGATGGGCACGCAATGAAGAAGCATTATTTGCAATCAAACGTGAAATGCAGCGAACACCTCAATTGAAGATCACTTTACCAAATCTGGTAAATGATGATATTTTAAATGAATTATTTTAAATTATAAAAATGAGAAAAGCAGCCAATATCCTTGCACTACTGACTATCGGTAGTATTTTGTTTTTTAGCTCTTGTGCAAAAGAAGATGATCTTGAACCTAATGATCCGACAGATGCTGAGACAAAATTTAAAGGAAATTGGGCAGTTTCTGAAAAGAGTAAAGATTTTGGTACCTCTACCTATAATCTGACCATAACCGATTCCACGAATTCAAACTATGTATTGATTGCATATTTATATGGATTTGGAAAGAAAACTCATGCTACTGTTAATGGAAATTCTATGACTATTCCAACACAAATAATTGAAGGAAATGAAGTATCAGGAAACGGAACACTTGAAAATGCCAGAAGAATCAGTCTGAAATATCTGGTTAAAACAACTAAGACACATTATGATACAGTTACGGCTGTTTTGACAAAGTAATGGTAAACTGAAGGTTTACTTTTAAATTACTGACGGATTATTGTTTGCAGCTCCATTGTATAACTACAAGCTGTCAGGTTTAAATGCAGATAGGAAAATAATTATCGGAGCGTATAATTTGTAAAAAATGCGAATGAGTTAAAAATCATTTGCGTTTTTTATTGAGTGTTGTCCTTATTCAATATAAGTAGGGGTATTGCAGCTTTCTCTGCTTAAAAATTGATACTTTAATCCCACTCTTAATTCAAAATTGATGTTTCGTATATGCAGGTCGGGCTGTATATAGGCATCCTGAATTGGAAAATCAGGATTATAGAAAGCTTCAACAAAAAATTTGATTTGCCCATAACTGACAAACTCAACACCTGCACCAACGGCCGGACTTACATGCAGTTTTAAAAAACTTCCGGTAACGCCAGGAGTTTGCATTTTTTGTGTCAAGTTGTATTCCAGGCGAGGACCGATCAGAACATAAGGAATAATGGCAAAAAGTTCGTAACGTACTTTTAAATAATTGTTCCAGCTGAGGTACTGCAGGCGATTACGGTAAGTGGTATCAGCCTGTTTATCCTTACTGCCTTTCTGATTATACTGGATTTCAGAAACCCATCTCAGATAATCATGACTGAAAAACTCGGCGAATACACTACCATTAAATCCCCATTTGTATTTCTTTTTTACTATCTGATCAGGGTTATAGTATAAAAATTTTTGACTGCTATAGGAAGCTCCCCCTGTAATACCGATGCTATTCAGGAATTGAGCCTTGCAAATAGTTATTGAAAAAAGAATAAAACTGCTAATAAGGAATGTTTTCATGTTCGACCAGACTCTTGTGTAAGTTGTATCTGTTACAGTAACGATCTTAAAAAAGATAAATTGCTATAAAGATTCTGAGGTTATGCTCCGGCAACTTCAACTACCGTATTCACTTTTTTTACCAAACCTTGTAATACCTTACCCGGGCCAATTTCTGTAAAAGAAGTCGCACCATCATTAATCATTTGTAACATCGTTTGTGTCCATTTTACAGGAGCAGTTAACTGTGCGATCAAATTTTTCTGTATTTCAGCAGGATCCAGCACCGCATTGGCAGTTACATTTTGATATACCGGACAAATAGGTTGATTAAAAACAGTTGAATTAATTGCTGTTTCCAGCTCTACAGCAGCAGGTTGCATAAGTGGAGAATGGAATGCGCCACCAACGGGCAAAATTAGGGTGCGTTTTGCACCGGCGGCTTTTAATCGTTCACATGCAAGCGATACACCTGCAATACTTCCGGAAATAACCAATTGTCCCGGACAATTATAATTTGCGGCTACCACAATTTGTCCTTCCTGACTTACTTCTGCACAAATCTTTTCAATGACCTCATCTTCAAGATTGGTGATCGCTGCCATTGTAGAGGGATTGATTTCACAGGCTTTTTGCATGGCAAGCGCACGTTTGGAAACTAACACTAATGCATCTTCAAAGGACAATGTTTGATTGACTACCAAGGCCGAGAATTCTCCTAAGCTATGGCCTGCTACCATATCGGGTTTAAGGCTTGCACCAAGTGTTTTTGCTAATATAACCGAATGTAAGAAAATGGCCGGTTGGGTGACTTTTGTTTGCTGTAATTCTTCTGCTGTACCATTAAAGAGAATATCCGTAATTCGAAATCCTAAAATATCATTTGCTTTTTCAAATAACTGTTTTGCAAGATCAGAATTTTCATAAAGATCTTTGCCCATTCCCGGAAATTGAGATCCCTGGCCAGGAAAAATATATGCTTTCATAGGTTTGTTTTTTGTTGTAATTAGATTCAATATTACTGAAAATAAAAAGAGTCCCGGAAAAATACGGAACTCTTTTATTCACAATTGATTGGTGATTATTTTCTGTCACCAAATAAACGCAATAAGAAAAGAAATAAGTTAATAAAATCAAGGTAGAGATTTAAAGCACCCATGATTACCAGTTTGCTTGTAGATTCCACACCATATTGAACACCTGCACCAATACGTTTTAATTTTTGAACATCGTATGCAGTTAAACCGGTAAATACCAATACACCCACAAAACTGATGATGTAATTCAGCGTATCACTATTTAAAAACCAGTTGATAAGACTGGCGATGATGATACCGATCAATGCCATAAACATAATGGAACCAAATTTTGTCAGATCTGTTTTGGTGGTGTATCCTACCACAGCCATTAAACCAAACATTCCGGCAGCTGCTGCAAATGTCCCTGCGATAGAGCTGGAGGTATAAGCCAAAAATATAAAGCTAAGACTGGCTCCCATTATAGCGGCATACAATAAGAAAAGTAATAAAAGAACAGGATAACTAAAACGATTGTATCCCAACGACATGGCCAGCACAAATCCGATCGGTGCAAACATGACAACATAGCCTAAAATGGTCAGTTTTCCTAATTCCGGATTTACCAGTAAGGTAAGTAATTCAACACTATTTGCAAAATAATAGGCCACTACGGAAGTAATGATCAGTGCAGCTGACATCCAGGAAAATACACTGGCCATAAATGTTTTGGACATTGAGGCTGATTCTTCCTGTGATTGGGTTAAATTAAAATTGTTATTAAAATTGTTGATTTCCATGTTTTTTATTTTTTGTTTGTTTGCGTGTGTCAAAGATAATACCGCTGCGTTTTATATGCAAAAATGTCAGCGTTAAATAAATAAAAAATTTTCAGCGGTTTTGAATAAATTCAAGGGATTAGTGCAATTTGGAACCGATCAGACTAATAAACTCTTTCCGGGTCGGATCTTTAAGAAATTCACCGGTAAAAGCCGAAGTGGTTGTTACCGAATTTTGTTTTTGAATTCCCCGCATTTGCATACATAAGTGAGAACATTCAATGACCACAGCAACTCCCTTCGGAAACATCGTTTCCTGAATGCAATCTCTTATTTCGTTTGTTAAACGTTCCTGTACCTGTAATCGGCGCGCAAAAGCATCTACCACGCGTGGTATCTTGCTTAATCCAACTACCAGCCCATTCGGAATATAGGCAATATGCGCCTTTCCAAAGAAAGGTAATAAATGATGCTCACACATGGAATAAACTTCAATGTCCTTAACAATTACCATTTGGCTGTAATCTTCTTTAAATAAGGCTGATTTTAGTATCTCCTGAGGATTCAGATCATAGCCATGGGTTAGGTATTGTATGGCCTTGGCAACACGTTCAGGTGTTTTTAAAAGACCTTCCCGTTGCGGATTTTCACCAATATCCGCTAAAATAGTTTTGTATTTTGATGCGATTTCCTGAACCAGTTTGAGATTGTACCGGTCAATTTTTTGATATCCGTCTACATCGTCAAATTCATCGTGTCCCATGATGTCAAATAAGTTAACAATTCTAATTTTTTATTTACCTCCAAAGTATTCAACAAAGTTGTTTTCCGTTTCATAAAGCTTTATACAATGAAGCTCACAATCCAATGCATTAATAGGAGGAAGCAACTGATTCCAAATAGCAATGGCCACATTTTCTGTAGAAGGCATCAGCCCTTTCATAAAATCTACATCTAAATTTAAATTTTTATGATCCAGCTTTTCGGTGATATAAACACGTATAATAGTACTCAAATCTTTTAAATTTACTGAATAACCAGTATCCGGATTTACGTTTCCCTTTACAGTCACAAACAAATTATAATTATGCCCATGCCAGTTAGGATTGGCACATTTCCCAAAAACTTCATTGTTTTGTTCTTCGCTCCATTGTGGATTATACAGCTTATGTGCAGCGTTAAAATGTTCTCTTCTTGTTATGTAGATCATGGTATACTTGAAAATATGATGCAAATATAACATGATTAAATAACTTATGCTTAAAAATAGATAACTTTGCACGCATGAAAATTCTTCTTGTTGCTGCCACAAAATTTGAAATTCAGCCACTTATCCTTAAGCTGGAGTTACAAGAATTTGCAGAAAATAACCGGTGTATTAAAGGGAACTATAAAAATCTGGAAATTAACTGTTTGATAACCGGGATAGGCATGGTAGCTACGGCTTATTTCACAGCAAAAGTGTTGGATGATTCTTACGATCTTGCCATCAATATGGGTATTTGCGGAACATTTGATTCTGATCTGGAAATTGGTAGTGTAATCAATATTTGTGAAGATTGTATCGCTGAGATGGGAGCAGAGGATGATGAAAATTTTCTGTCAATGGAAGAACTTAAATTGGACGCCATTACTAAAATCAGTAATAGAACCCAGGGAGAGATCAATCAGGTTGCCGAAAGACTGACAAAAGTAGTTGGAATTACGGTTAACAAAGTCCATGGAAATGAAAGAGCAATAAAAAAGACGGTAGAACGGCTTCATCCAAATGTTGAGAGCATGGAAGGAGCTGCATTCATGTTTGCCTGTGCCCAGGAACGAATACCTTATTTACAGATCAGAGCAGTTTCAAATAAAGTAGAAAAAAGGAACAAGGATCGCTGGAATATACCACTTGCAATCGAAAATCTTAATAAGAAAATACAGGAGCTATTGGATAGCATTTAAAAAATAATTTGATATTGTAATGAATAAACGAAATCGCTTAACACTTGGTTTTAGTCCTTGCCCAAATGATTGTTTCATTTTTGATGCATTGGTACATGGGAAAATTGATACAGAAGGCTTGGAGTTTGAACCTGTATTGGAAGATGTGGAAGCATTGAACCAGCGAGCATTTAACAACGAATTGGATATTACTAAATCAAGTTATCATGCATTTGTTTACCTTATAAAAAATTATCAGCTACTGG
>CAZMRM010000036.1:8777-10351 GCA_964568515.1 uncultured Chitinophaga sp.
GGCAGTGCCTTAGGAAATGGATGCGGACCCCTGTTGATTGCAAAAAATGATGAAGTTAGGTCCAAGCTTAATGAAGGGGGATATGTTACGGTAGCAATCCCCGGAAAATATACAACTGCAAATTTTTTGTTCTCACTGGCATACCCTCAAATAAAGACAAAAAAAGAAACATTGTTTTCTGATATTGAAAACAGTGTAGTGAACGGAATTGTAGATGCAGGAGTAATTATTCATGAAAACCGTTTTACTTATGAACAAAAAGGTTTAAAAAAGATAATTGACCTGGGCGAATATTGGGAAATACTTACCAAATCACCGATACCACTTGGAGGTATTGTTGTGAAAAGGGAGCTACCGGATGAGTTAAAATATAAAGTTAATCGTGTTTTAAGAAAGAGTGTAGAATTCGCTTTTGAAAATCCCAAATCCAGTCTACCTTATGTAAAAGCACATGCACAGGAAATGAGTGAAGAGGTGATGTACAAACACATTGAATTGTACGTAAATAAATTTTCAGTTGATTTAGGCCCTTCAGGAAAAGAAGCAATAAATAAGCTAATCGAGAAAGCCCTGGCAATCGGACTAATTGAAAAACCTCAGTATCCCATTTATTTAACCTAATATCAAGAGCCATTTTAAAAATCATCAATTATAAATATTAACGACATGATTATAGTTACAGGAGCAGCTGGTTTTATAGGTAGTTGTTTAGTGAGTAAATTAAATAAGGAAGGATTTAAAGATCTGATACTGGTTGACGATTTTTCTGATCCTGCAAAGATGAAAAATCTGGAGGGTAAAATATATTCGGAAAAAATTCACAGAGATGTGTTTATTCAATGGCTAAAGGGTAATCAACGACTTGTTCAGTTTATTTTTCATATTGGAGCAAGAACGGATACTACAGAAATGAATAAAGAAATTTTTGACAAATTGAACCTTGATTATACAAAAGCTCTTTGGAATTGTTGCGTTGAATATGGTCTGCCATTGGTTTATGCTTCTTCGGCTGCTACATATGGATTAGGAGAATTTGGATATGAAGATGATGAAAATAATATTCCGAAATTAAAACCGCTTAATCCATACGGGGATTCAAAGAATGAATTTGATAAGTGGGTGCTTCAGCAAAATAACAAACCTTATTTCTGGGCAGGATTAAAATTTTTTAATGTGTATGGTCCTAATGAATATCACAAAGGCAGAATGGCGTCTGTAGTATTTCATGCATACAATCAAATAAACAGTAAGGGTATTGTTAAATTATTCCGTTCTCATCATCCTAATTTTAAAGATGGAGAACAATTAAGAGATTTCGTTTATGTGAAAGATGTAGTCGAAGTTTGTTATTTTTTATTACATCATCGTAAAAATTCAGGGATTTATAATTTGGGTTCAGGCAAAGCCAGAACATTTTTAGATCTTGCCAGAAGTACTTATAAAGCCTCAGGTAAAAAAGAAAATATTGAATTTATTGATACACCAATGGATATAAGAGATAAGTATCAGTATTTTACAGAAGCGCATATGGAAAGATTGAAATCAATAGGATACAATAAAATATTTGCGACATT
>CAZMRM010000036.1:10361-15641 GCA_964568515.1 uncultured Chitinophaga sp.
AAGAAGGAATAAATGATTATGTACTAAACTATTTAGAGCAAAGAAAGTATTATTAAATTCTGATGCCCATAACCAGTATGTCATCTGTCTGGTCAAGCTCCCCTCTCCATTCTGTTATTGTTTTATCAAGGATAGATCTTTGTTCGTTTATATCCAGTTGGTGGATCGATAAAAGTAAGTTCTTGAACGGTTGATAATAAAATTTTTTTCTATTCGGCCCTCCAATCTGATCAGGAAAACCATCCGAGAACAAATAGAATGCGTCTCCTTTTTGGAAAGAAATAGAATGATTCGTAAATTCAATTTCTTTACCTTCCCTGTATGAACCTATTGACATTTTATTTGCTTTTATTTCGGTAAGCGTATTGTTTCGAATGTGATAAAGCGAATTATGAGCACCTGAAAATTGTAGTTCCGTCCCTCCCTTATTAATTGTAATTAAAGAAGCATCCATGCCGTGTTTTACAGAAGTATCATTTAGCTGATTTTGTGACATAGTCAGTACCATCTTTTTGTTGAGTTCTGTTAAAATAGCAGCAGGTGTGATATGTTCTGTTTTTTCAACAATATTCTCCAACATATTAAAACCTAATAACGACATAAATGCACCAGGAATTCCATGACCTGTACAATCAGCAACTGTACAGATTATTTTGTTGTTTTTTTCGATTACCTGATAAAAATCTCCGCTGACGATGGCTTTTGGTTTGTATAAAACAAAAGAATCAGAGAAAAAGTTTCTCATCGTATTTTCACTGGGGAACACTGCTTCCTGTATGGTTTTTGCATAATCGATACTATCGGTAATTAAAACATTCTGTTCCTGTATTTCTTTTTTTTGTTTTTCTAACAGTGTATTTGCCTTTTGTTTAAACCGATAACGATTGTATAATGTAAAGGAGAGGATTAGAAACAGGCCCAAGCCAACAATCAATGCAATACGGATCACCTTTTGTTCCCTTAACGTTTTATCCTTTAATTGTTGATCTTTTATCAAGAGTTGAATTTCTTGTTCTTTTTTTTCTGTTTGATATTTTGTGTTGATTTCCGTTACTTGTTTCATTACTTCTTTACTAAGAAGAGAATCTTTTTCATGATAGAAA
Source organism: uncultured Chitinophaga sp. (assembly GCA_964568515.1). Taxonomy (GTDB): domain Bacteria; phylum Bacteroidota; class Bacteroidia; order 2-12-FULL-35-15; family 2-12-FULL-35-15; genus 2-12-FULL-35-15. Next base: position 11,465 of record CAZMRM010000036.1, read on the forward strand.
AGGATATTGTATTCCAGGGCCTTTTGAAAGTTTTTTAATTTTGTATGAACAGATGATAAGTTACGATAAGCTTCTTTACTACCTTCCGGATAGTCAATTCTTTGAGATCTGTCCAGGGCTTTTTCATAGTAAAATAAAGCTTCTTTATACATTTTTCCTTGTTCATAGGTATTTCCAAGCCCAATGCTGGTTGTGATGTAGTCCTTTGCAGATCCGATCTCTTCAAATATTTTTAAACCTCTTGACAAGTATTTTAATGCTTCCTGAGTTTTTTTTTGAAAATTATAAACCACACCAATATTACTCAAACATAATGCTTCACCTTGCTTTTCACCAATTTCTTCTTTGAGCTTTAAAGCCATAAAGTTATATTTCAAAGCCTCTTCATATTTTTTTTGATCAGCGTATACCGAAGCAATATTGCTGTAAGCAATGGAAATTCCTTGTTTGTCCTTTAACTTTTCTTTTATTTTTAATGATTTCAGCTGATAGGCAAGGGCATCGTCAAGCTTTCCCTGGATTTGAAGTATGAGTGCAATATTATTATAAGACATAGAGATGCCGACCGCATCATTCATTTCTTCTTTGAGTTTCAAAGATTTCATGTGATAATTGATGGCCTCCGGATAATTACCTTGATCAGAATACATATTTCCAATATTATTGTAAACAGCCGATGTTCCCCTGGTATCATTCGATTCAATTTTTAACTTGACAGCATTCAGCATGTAATCCAGCGCTTTTTTATAGTCGCCTTGCGTCCCATATACTGTACCGATATTCAGGTAACAAGAACCCATTCCTTTTTTATCATTAACTTGTTCGAGGTAACTTAATGATTTGTTGTAGTAAGTAAGTGCGTATTCATAATTACTTTGATTATAATAATAAATTCCAAAATAAATATAGGCATAGCCTAACCCCTTTTTAAATTTCTCCTTTTGGGCTAACTGAATAGCAAGGGCAGCATATTGTTTCATTTTATCCATATTATTAAAGTCATACAAATAGGCTTTACTAATTTGGTTCAATATGTTAACTTTCAACGTATCATTATTGACCGTTTTTTTTAATTCATTTTGTAAACTGTCTAAAGTATGATTTTGTGCCAGAGAAAAAAAATGGCAAAAAAGTAAGGTGCAAAAAAGAATTATTTTTTTCGAAATTTTATGAAAAGAAAGATGGAAGTGTGATTTTAATTGTCGAATGAAAGAACTCAACAGAACAAAGGTGGAATGGTCTGATTGATTTTCGTTATCATACATAAAAGTAAGATCTATGATGATTATTATTTTTCAATAAACTCAATGGGAGATTTGATGAGTTTTGCGAATTCTTCTCCTGCTTCTTTCATATCATCATCCATTGCATCGTAATACCATTTTACAAGTGTGTCTAACCCTGCAGCTTTGAAAGTATCTAATTGATAAAGGATATCCATAATGTATTTTGCGGAAGTTGAATTAAAATAATCAAATTTAAATTCAAAAATGATCCTTCTGGATTGCTCGGGCAAGTTTGATTCATTACTCAATGCTTGCTTGTATTGACTAAGCCATTCAATAATAGGAGAATAAAATTTTCCAGTATTTTCCGGACGTGATTCACCAGAAATTTCAAAACGAGGAATCTCTGAAGACAGTATCACAGTTGGAGAAAATTCTGTTGCTTCAATTTTTAATGGATTCATATCTTATTTTGAATTTTTAGTTATTCTGGGAATCTGGATTTTTAAAATGAAAAAAGAAACACCGTCTGTCGTTGGAAAAAACTCATATTCGAGTTTATTACCTGATTTTAGTGCCATATCAATTATACCTAGCTGAGCACCACCTTTAATTGAAATTTTGTTTTGTTTCAAAACATCTCTGTATCGGTCTTTTATATGTTCCTTGTCGAGATTGTTAATTTCTTCAATTGAAGACTTAAGATGTTCTATATCCCCATTAAATACATAATTACCACTGATTACATGATAACTTTGTTCATCCTTACCAAGTAAGAATATAGCAGAAGGTTGATTAGGTTGTTCCTGATCGGAATGTCTACAGATGTTTTCAAGACATTCAACGGTAACTTTGTAAACCTTCTTTTTGGAAACTTCCTCCTCTTCAAAACTGTTGATATCGTTTTTTAGATTTCTTAATAACGTATTTGTTATTTCCGGATTGATGGTTCCAAAGTGAGAAAGAAGAATTTTTTGCTTCGACATCATTTGATAAGTCGATATCATGTGATCTGCCATAGTTCTATACATTAGTTAATTAAAATAAATATTTATGGGAATGTATGTAATCAAACAAAATTTAAATTAATACTGCGGTAAGACCCAAAACTCACGATATCTCACACTTGATTTTTAGTAAATTGTCTTTGTTATACCATATAAATGGTAAGAATGTTACAAAAAGGGGCGTTTTTTAAGAAAGATTTGTTGTTTAAGGGAGGAAGGGAATTATAAACTGATTTGAAGATCAATTAGGCTTTGTTTGATTGATTTTAGTTTGTTTTCAATTTCCGAAAATTGAATGCGTTCGGCTTTGAGCTCATGTTTTACGGTTTTACGGTTTTCTTTCAGATATTTTTTAGCTCCTTCCAAGGTAAAACCTTGTTCCTTTACAAGGTTATAAATCACTTTAAAGTTATCAATATCTTCTGCGGTGAATAAGCGGTTGCCTTTTTTGTTTTTTTTGGGCCTGATCACATCAAATTCCTTTTCCCAGAAACGGATAAGTGACGTATTTACTACAAATAACTCCGAAACTTCACCAATGGTGTAGTAAAGTTTGCTTGTATCGTATTCTTTGTAGGGCAATTTATATGAAAAATTTAGTCAAAGGATTGTGATGATTGAGACGAGATTTCGATCAATTTTTGATACTGTTCTGGGCTTAAGTCATTGTAATAGAAATTGATAGGGTTAACAACCTGGCCATTTTTACGAACTTCATAGTGTACGTGAGGAGCTGTAGATAGTCCTGTACTTCCAACGAAACCTATTAATTGACCTCTTTTTACTTGTTGGCCTGGACGAACAGCTAATTTTGACATATGGCCGTACAGTGTTTCATAACCATAGCCATGGTCTAGTACCACGTGATTTCCATAACCCTGGGCCGTATTATCTGCTCTCAATACAACACCATCACCCGTAGCATGTATTTCTGTCCCTTCAGGAGAGGCAAAATCCATCCCTGGATGGAATTCAGGTGTTTTATAGATCGGGTGTGTCCTCCATCCAAAGCCGGATGGTTGATGTTTCAGCTCTTCGTTTGAAATAGGCTGAATAGCTGGAATTGAAGCTAATAATTGAGCTTTATTCTTTACAAGTTTTGCTACTTCATCAAAAGATTTGGATTGTATATATAATTGTTTGCTAAGACGGTCCAGCCTGCTGGTGGTAGCAATCATTAATTCGGAATTATCGTAGCCCTGTAACTCTTTGTAACGTTCCACTCCCCCAAATCCTGCTTTACGAATACTGATAGGGATGGGTTCGGCTTCAAAAATGGTGCGGTATATATTATTATCACGCTCCTGAATATCATCTAAAACTTCTGAAACTTCCCCCATACGATTATTAATAAGTTGATATTGAAGGGTGATTTCGGCTAATTCTCTTTCCAGCCGTTTTTCCTTCGGAGAATTTAAATCAAAATAATTATAAGCTATAAAAATGGCAATGGTTGCGAAAACCAACCCTGTGAATAAATAAGAAAGGGCCTGCCACAATCTCTTAAAAAAAGAAACAGTTACCTTTTCATAGGTTAACGACTTCGTGTTAAATTTATATTTGATCTTGCTCATTAATTTCTTACAGGTAAACGCGAATTTACACAAATAAACTAAATTTGCAACCTGCTCTTATACGGGTATTTTTTTCATATACGTCTTTGTGTTGAAAAAGTATACGTTAATTATAGTAAATTATACTTTAAATGTTGTTATTTGAGGGCTGTTTGGCACGAGCCAACGGAGAATATAAACTTGTTAAATAAATATAAAAGTAAAATGGAATCGAATAAAGTTCGCCAGACATTTTTGGATTTTTTTCAGTCAAAAGGACATGTTATTGTGCCATCCGCACCAATGGTGGTGAAGAATGATCCTACATTGATGTTTAACAATTCTGGTACGGCACAATAACATGTCCTTTTGACTGAAAAAAATCCAAAAA
>CAZMRM010000037.1:0-9123 GCA_964568515.1 uncultured Chitinophaga sp.
ATGAAAATACCCGTTTCTTTTATATACTCAGCCATATTTTGTGGCTGAACAAAACCAAAATGTTTTATTTTGGGATGTTGTACAGGTTGTACATCCCCTGTTCCCAGACACCATAGTTCCCATTCATTTGGAAATTCTCTTTGCAAGTCAATAAATGCCTGCCATAAATCCTCTATTCCTTTATTTTTTACATATCTTCCAACATAGATAAACCGCCTGGGGAATTTGAAAGACTTCTGCTCCCTGTTCTCCAGATAATAATGGTTGAACAAATCAAAATCACATGAATAAAATCCTGTTAGGATTGTTGACTCTGAAAAACCCAAACGCCTGGCATACTCATATTGCAGCTGCCCCGGAACCCAGCAATGTGAAAAATGGTTGCGAATTTTAAAAGGACTTATTACTATTGCCACCCATTGTTTTAATGTGCCTTTCCATGGATTATCAAAACCGACAATAACCGGAATTTTCTTTTTTTGGTAACGACAAATTTTCAAGTATCCCTTATCCATCCATCCGCTGCAATACAAAACAGAAGGATTAATTTCCTGTATAAGCCTTTGCAAATCCCCGTCACCGTATTGATTACGGTCGTATATTTTTATTGAATTGATTTTATTAAAGTTAAAAGGTGCTTCTTTATTTACAGGCCACCTGACAACATGTATCTCAATAGTTGATATTTCAGACAATTTTTTAATACAAGCCACAAAGTAAGCTGCCAGTTCAGAATATAGAAAAACTATTTTCTTTTTCTCCATTTGTTAAAAAACCATCTTAAAAGGATGAGTAAAAGGATACCAATAGCAAAACCAATCCAAAAATAATGATGTGTTATTGTTAGCCAGGTTAAATATGGTAATAATCTGTAATTAAATGATTTTTCAGGACCTTTATTTTTACTCCAAAAATCAACATTATATTTTTCAATGGGTTGAAGGCTTTCGCCTGTCAAAGATAATCCTGTAAAAGCTATTTTCCCTTTTTCACTTTTAACTATTAACACAGCATCTCTGCTGGTATCTCGTATGGCTGTCTGAATAAATATTATACCCGTACTTTCATCTTTATCATAAAAAAAGGAAGATGGGCCCGAAGCCATAGAACCAGAGATCCAGTATACTTCTTTTTTTGTTTCTTTTAATAAAGGTTCTATTTCCGTTTTATAATTCGGTGCTCCAAATTTACTTCTGGTATTTCCTTCAAAAAGATCAGCGTATTTTGGATTCTCCTCACTCCAAACGGGACGATGCGAAAAAATAAAAATGTGCTTTATTTTTTGAGAGGCCGATTTTGCCAATGCCGTTTTAAACATTTCCAGCTGTTCACCTTTTATACTTCCATCATTTTGCTCCGTATTCAAAACAATAAATAACTCCGTGTTGTATTCAAAAAAGTAAAATGATTCCCCATACTTTTTTTCGTATATATTTCCATTTGATAAATCGTGGTTTCCTACTGCATTAAATAAAGGCATTTTCAGTTTACCGAATAAAGAAGACTCGTAGTTTCTTATATACGAATCATTTACATCCAGGAACAGATCCCCCAGACTCATTAAAAAGCTGGCTTTTTGCGCATTTAATATATCAATGCCTGCAAGCAATGTGGAAGCAGGAAAAGTGGATATGCTGGACGAAGAACCGTGAAAATGTCCGCTAACTATAAAACGATAATCGGTATCTGAAGGTAGGAGCACCATTTTATTGAATGGAGATGTTTGCTGTGCAACCAGTATATTGCTCAAAGCCGTATTAAAATAAATAACTGCAAATAATAGATATGACTTCTTCCTTCCCAATTTTATTTTTTTATTACAAATTATACTGATTTGTTATTTACCAGGATTGATAATTTTTCTGATGTGTTGTAATTTACTTTTACACCTTTCAATTCCAATCCAACTAAACTGATCCTGGTTTGTCCTGCATTCGAAGTGGTTTTCCGGACTTCAATGCCTTTTTCGGAATCAAAAATAGTCACATTTTTTAAATTGATGATGGATAAATCTCCTCCTGAAATCCCTACCAAAGCTTTATTGATTTTTATTCCTTCACCATTTACCTGGGATGCTCCACTTGCATTCAAAGCATTTCCACGGGAGTTTTTTATATACGTATACTTTACACTTACAATACTTGATAACACTTGTACTGCATCTCCGCTGCAGTTTTCAAACACGCTATTCTGAATATTGCCCTCAGAATTTTGTGCCACCAAAGCATTACTTACTGTTTGTTGAAACAAACAACCTGTTATCTTAAAATTTGTTTGAGTGAGCTGAAGTGCGGGATCCGATTGTATTTTTGCAAAACTGCAATAATTGAGTACAACAGTTCCTCCACTGAAAGAAATGCCTTTTACGGTTTTTGTAAAAAAAACATGCTCCAACTGTGATTTCTCATTTGAAATGATTTGAATCCCTTTACCTGTTGAATCCGAAGATTGTATCAGTACCGGAACATCTGCGGAACCCGGAATATACATTGGAGAGAAAGAAATCAACTCGGAATTATTTATTAAATCCAAAACCAGCCCGGGAGAAACGCATACTTTATATCCTGCAGGAATGATAAGCGTTTGAGAGAGCCGTTGTTTTCCCTGTTTTATAAGAATACTTTTGTCTTCCTCATTTATAATTAAAAATGAAAATAATTTCATATTCCCGGTTTTACCAGGGCTATTTTGTATTTTAATTGTAGGATGAGGAAAAGAAAATACCCGTTCCTGCTTCTCTTTAGAAGAGCCTAAAAGACAATATATTATTTTGATTGAATCAGCTAACTTATTTTTCCATTCATACTTTGATGGCAAAACAAAGTAATACTCCTTATAAGCAATTGCATCATTTTCTTTTTTTGAAGGAATGATAACAGCCGGTGACAGGGAAATTTTCAATTCTCCAATGTGAATTGCTTTCAACTCTGAAGGTAATGATTCGATACTTCCGATTTTAATACATACACTATCACCGGTCACATGGTCGAAGTATGCATGAAATTGCTTAGGTGGATCCAACATTTTTTTAATTAACTGCTGATTCCGGTAATAGGTTTGCTTATCAAATTTTTTATACGGATATTCCTTGAACAAAATGTTTAGGTTTTCTTCTAGTTTAACATCGATGTTTTCAAAAAAGTCATCCAGATATTCGCTGGATGAAACTTTTTCCAATTCCTGAACATAGGCACTGAAAAAAGCCGGATTACTAAAAATTGCGGTATGCCAGTCATAATAATTTTTCCCTGGCTCCAACTGAGTAAATTTATACATGCCTGAAAGAGATTTGATCGGGAATGTTGTAAAACTCTCATATGCCACCGGCTCCAATAGCCGTTTTAAGGGGTTATAATAGTATTTAATATCGCTCCAATCTATACTGTGTTGTCCTCCAACCAGATCAATTATCGCATGAAATCTGGCCAGCTGTTTTATATCAAATGCCTGATCAATGGATATTGCTTTATTTCTAACGCCTTCTATAAGACTCAGGGCACTCATGTAATAACGATATTGGGTAGAATCGCTTAAAATATTTTCTTCTCTGTAAGCTTCCGGATTGGCAGAATAATAGGATGCAAATTCATCCGGTGCGTATTCTTTCTTAATCATATTATACCTGTTAACCCAATACATATCCGGATTGAATCTTAATATTGGGCCCTTTTCCCGTTGATTATTTTCAAGTAACTCAGATTCAAAATTTTCCTCTACTGCATATATTCCCCAGTCTTTTCCATTCACAGAAACATTAATGAATTTGTATCGCAGTGCGATCACATTTTCTCTTTGCATTAATTCATGATAGATCCACTCATAAATGTACCCGCGTGTTCCCGGATGCTGAATAGAAAAACGCTTCATTCCCATGAATAATTTTTTATCTTTTATCTTGATTCTGAATGACCATTTATCATTTTGTAAATGATCCGTCATATGACCTTTTAACCGGAGTTTAACTTTTATCTTTTCTCCTTTATATTCAAGTGTAGCAGAAACATAATCTCCATCAAGATCATTTATAATAACTCCTCTCTCCAGTGCTTGTTCTCTGTTTTTCCTTAATATTTTTAAATCCTTGTCTTTTATTTCAATAGAAATTTTTTCCGGCTCTGCTTTCATGCCTGAAAAATAATTTGAGGAATAACTATAGACAAAATCTCCTAATCCTTCATAGCCTTTTTCTTTTATTTTTTGAGAAGCTATATAGGTTCCAATCATGAACAATAAGAATAAAATGAAAAGGATATACTTCCAGTTGAATATACTTCTTATACCGGCCAGACTTTTTTTCCGGGTTTTATTGTCAGTTGAATAATGACTACCTTCTTTATTCTTGATGATCATCGCTAGCAGTGATTAATTGATTATTCAATGACGGACCGGGCAAAATTTCTCCACTGGTAATGACCGTAAATATGCAAACACTAAAAAAGGCAAATACACTGAGGGATCCTACCAGCCATGATTCAAAAATAGCTGTGAAAGATATGGCAAACATAATTGGAAATGCATAATTTGTCTTTTTTGCCCCTTTAATAAACATTAAAAGAAAGGATCTCAGATATATCAGTAATCCTACTAAGCCCTGGTCCATCCAAAAGGTCAGAAAGGAATTGTGTATCCCTCCCTGATGCCCCATCCTTTGCAGAAGATGATAATTTTTTCGCATATAGTATTCGTTATAGGCGAATCCTTTACCAACAAAGAAATTTTTCTGAATTTGTTTCCATGCAAATTCCCAGGCTATATATCTTCCGCTACCATCTTCTAACGTTCTTGCTCTGAAAAGAGTACTTAAATTCAACGACTCTAAAATTTGAGTAAGGTTTGTACTGACTATATTAGCAACGATGGCTATTACTAAAAAAATGATAAAACCTAAAAAAGGGGAGAGATAGAAAAACCTTTGAAAGATTAAAAATATCAATATGGCTATAATGGAATTGCGGGATGAAGAAAAATAAATGGACAGAAAGACAGCCAAAAGAAATACGATCTGTACATTTTTAGAAAACATATCCGGATAGAACTTATTAATTATAAAGAAGAAAATGTAAGTAAGAACACAATAAATACCAATGCCATTTGGATTACCCATCACTCCCCTGTATCTTCCGGATTCTATTAAAGCAAGAGAAGGAGCCATATATTTTAAAACGAAACCAATTAAAAGTGTTGTTAAAACAAAAAATATAATATTTCTAAAAATCAAAATCCCCTGCTCTCTGTATAATCGAAGAATATAACCAGGCACAACAATAAATGAAAGAGCGAAAGAAATGGTTTTTTGAAGCGAGGTTAAAAAGAAAGGTTCTCCTACACTTGTTAGCATTGTGAAACAGGAAAAAATAAAGAACGGTATGAATATTTTATATAGATCATTAACAGGTTTAAATTTTTCCAGATTAAAAAAATAGAAAACAGCAAGCAAACTTACATAAATGTTTTTTGCATTTTTTGCAAATTCAAACGTGGTATCAAGATTATCTGATAAAATTAATATAAAGACATAGCCAATCAGCAGCTCTTCTATTAATCCTTTCTTATACATTAACACCATTGTTAAAGGGATAAGAGCATACGAAATAACAGGACTTAATGAGCCAATAATCAGCCAAGAGACTAAAATCAGATATAATTGCTTACTTTCCTTAAAATAATCGGTCAATGTTTTACTTTGTATTTAGTAATAAATTTATTCAGTTGTTGTACTTGAAATTCCGGGCGTTTTTCAGCAAATAATTTTAAATCTTCCATATTTCGTAACCATTGTTCATACGATTTCAAATTGCGCCAGCGATTAATCTGTTCACTCATTTCAGGTGCTAATATTCCTTTAAATTTTTCAACTTCTGCTATTACTTTTTGCGGTTCAAAGGTATTCTTCAGGTGAAAATTAAAGCGTTGAACAAATGCATTCAGAAATTGCTCATTTTGTAGTAGTCCATTAAACAAAACTCCGATACTGCCTGTTGTTCTCGCCTTTTCTAACAAATCCAGTTTATAATCCTCTCTTCCTGTATATCCCATTCCCCAGTCTGTATCATAAAGCATCCACCTCCATTTCCGGCTGCATGGAGCGGAATCATTGTTTTCTATGCATTTCCAAAATCTAACATTATTATAGGGCCAATCGCTATTACAAAAATAAACATTTGCAATTATTACATCCATAAAATTTTGAACATCAATCTGTTTTAATACATGTTCATAATTAAGCGGATCACTGAGCGAATGTTCCTTTATGAAATCAAGTAATTCGGAAAAATCCTTACTGTCTTTATTTTTACCATAGTAAAGCTTATCGACATACTCAAGAATAACAATTTTTTCAGGGTCAGTTTTATATTTTACTGCTAAATAGTTTTCATCCAGTCTGTCTCTTATCTCATGTATTCCCCAATATTCTCCATTAACGAATACAACTGATGCCCGATAGGATTGTACATCCAGAGCAGAGTTTTTCATAACTGACTGGATGATTGCATCCCGGCAAAAGGCCATACTCCAGTCATTTCCGGCATTTCTTAAAATAAAGGAATGGTATTCACGGTTATTCCTATCAGGAAAAAGTAAATAATTAAAAAAATCAGATCCGTGTTCTTTATCAAAGGTAATCCGCAGCGATTTCTGACTAAAACCTCTTGTAGCATTTCCATTAATACGTACTTCGGCCTTATTCTCAAAGCCGGGCTGTCCTGACGGTTCATAAAGTTCGATATGAACAGGACGTCCTGCATTACTTCCACGTTTCTGATAATTTGACGGATATTTCCACCAGGGTAAGTTTAACGGAATTCTTTTTTTAATATAGTCCCGCTTATCTTCATAATTTTTACCCAATACATATATTCCGTTTTTGTATCCGAACAGATCACTTTTATTAACTGTTAGCGATAGAATTGGTAATGTGTAGCGTTTGCTGCCTAAATTATCTACAAAAAAGGTTCGTACAAACTCCTTACTCTTTTTATGATCAGGTGTAACACAAATAGCACGGATCACGGTTCCCTTAAACACATCTCCAATCGGCGGGCGCCATCGTGGCGAAGTTGGAATACCGGAAAGAAGGTCCCGTTCCTGAATATTTTTATCGATATGAATCGGAGATTTGTAATGCAATGACTTTGTGGAAGGTTCGGAGCCATCAACCGTGTAATAAATGGAATTACCTCCTTCCAGTTCTACGAAGAAGGGAGCTTTATGAATACCGCCTGATTGATCACATTTTGGGGGTACAAGTGTTTCATCCAATGTAAACTCAACATCACTTTCTTTTGTTAAAAATCCATAACGACTATACAGGAAATACCAACCCAGCAAAATAAAAAACAAAAAAACAAAAGGGATTGCAATTTGTGCCAACAATGTTTTTTTATTTTTATAGGCTAAAATTGGCTTCATTGACTATATATGTATTCGTTCCAGACCCTGTAAATATTTTGAGTTTTTGGTTAAAACAAAAGGAAAAGCATTAGCAACAAAATTTGACTGGATTTCATCTGCTACATCATATTTTAACTCAAGTACCGTAGCGTTAAAATCAATTGATCTGTTTAAAAATAAATTTTTGTGATAGCCAATTTTATAATAGGTAAGATTGTGATCAACAGTTACCCTAAATTTTCTGTCCCTGGAAAGAAAATATTTCCTTCTGTAACTGTTCAACAAAAAAGGCTCAAGAGACAGAAGCTGATGTTTAATTTCGTTCGGCAATCTGGATGCAACTGCTTGTTCAATAACTGACCTTTCAAATGTTTTATCAAGTTTAAAGGAATTCAATATAAAGGATTCTTTTTTGCCGACAAGTCCCTCCTTTAATTTGTATTCCAATACAGGGTCCGTGATACTGCCAAATAAATCGCCATACCAGCGAATACGAACTTTAGACCGTTTTGTTTGCCCATCAACATTATCGTGATAATTATCCATTCCGAGTGTATCAAAATAAATATTATTTACAGTTCTTTCCTTAAAAATTGCAGAAAAACATGCCGGATGAAATTTAACAAATTGCTCAACTTCTTTGTACGAATAATTTGTAATTAAAAATTTTCGCTCATAACGTAATTGTTCCGGCTGATTCTTCATTTGATATTTTTAAGAAGTATAAACTAAAAATCACGTGTATTATCCATGAATGTGATGGAAATGGATGAATGAAGTTTCTTTAAATCGCTTTTTGCTTGTTCTAGTTTTTCAAAATCATCGAATTCCACAAAAAATGAAGACTCAACAGCTGTTGGTGTCTCGTCTGTTCGTTTTAATTTTATTTCCGAACAATGCTTTTTTAATACGTTTACAATGGTGTCCAGATTTACCGATTCCGGCGACTGACTACTGATGGTTAAATATAAATTTTGTGATTCTACAGATTTCTGGTATTTGTTGGTCAGCCAGATGATTAGGATAAAACCAATAAAAGCAATCATTGTCAATATGGTCAGGCCGGCACCACACCCCAAACCAATGGCAATTGTAAGAAATAAGTAAGTAAGCTCTTCCGGTTCTTTAATTGCAGACCTGAAACGAACAATCGAAAGTGCTCCCACCAGACCTAATGATAATGCTAAAGATGATTTAACTACAGAAATAATGAACATCGTAGTAATAGCAAGCACTATAAAGTTTTTGGAAAAAGCTTTCCTGTTTGACAGTGCATTACCAAAACGAACATAACATTTTCCCAATATAAATGCAAGAAGCGCACATACGATAAAACTTAAAATAAAGCCTGGAATTGCTTTTGGAGAAAATCCGGATAGATTATCTGCTAATACTGTTTTCAGTTCATTCATACAACAAAATTTTTCTGTTTAAGGTATACAAAACTAATCATTTTTAGTGATTGGCGGGAGATTAATTCTTCCTTGATTTACAACCGGTTACCTCCTTAACCGTTGCTTGATTTCATGTATCGTTTTCAGAATAATTTTTTCCCATAAAAAATCATTTTCTATTTTCTCTTTTGACTTTAATTTCATTTGTATTAAAGCCTGTACTTTTTTTGCAATCAACGTTAAAATTGCTTGACGCAATTCTTCTGAATTTCCCGGCAAAATTAAAATACCGTTTTGATTATTCACTAGTTTACTCACTGCACCGACATCACTTGCT
>CAZMRM010000037.1:9133-13110 GCA_964568515.1 uncultured Chitinophaga sp.
ATACATAAACCGGAAGCCATTGCTTCTAAAATAACATTAGGCATTCCTTCCGAATGACTTGGGCAAACCAGTACATCACTTTCCCTTAAGTATTTTTGGATCGTGTTCACATCTGTAATTTCCCCTTTATAAAAAAAGTTTGATTGCTTCAACTGCTTATCGGTTGGAATGGGGCCGATGAAAGTAAATGTAAAAGAATGGGTGACTTTCATTTTTTTCAACACAGCATTCAATTCTTCTATTCCCTTCCTTCTTTCATATCTTCCAATAAATATAAACCGGAGCGGATCATTTACAATTATTGGCTTATCAGTGAGCCATTTTTCTTCTATTCCTGATGGAATTTCAATTATTTTATGATGATCAGGGATAAGTTTTTTTATGATGGTCGTTATTTTGCCACCATAAGAAAACAGATAATCAGAATGTTTCATGTTAAAAAGTACAGGTCTCCTGAAAATTAATTTTTGCTGAAGCCATGCTTTGAAGTCAGGAGGGGGCTGAAACATTTCGTAACCATGAAAATTAATGCCTATGGGAGCTGTCTGATAACCCCTCTTTTTTTCTTTTAAAAATTTCCAGGCCGTAAACCCTTTTGCATAAATAAAATCTACTTTTTCCCGTGTTTTATAGATTTCGAATATTTTTTCTGAATATTTGAAAGAAGATCTTAAATAATGCCCCGGAAGCCCATCACTCTTTGGAAATTGAATGACAATTGAATGGATATACTTTTTTTCTTCACCGGTAAAGCAATCTAACCTCTCGATATCCAGATTACCATTATTTGTATGGTATAGATCTATATGGATCCTGTGTTTTGCAAAGAATTTTGCCAAATAATAGGAATGCCTCTGCATACCTCCAATTACAAAAGGATAAATTCCATCTGTTAACAACGCTATCTTCATCTATTCTGTTTAAATTTTATTTTGGATGATAATTTTTTTGATGGGAGTTCAATACATTTAAAAACGACAAAGGAAGTAATGATTGAAGCGAATAGTGCCACTATTACAAGTAAAAATTTAAATAGAGGAGCCTGTATGCTATGGGAAAAATAGTTAATGATCACCAGTCCGATTATGCTATGAAACAAATACATCGAATAGGATATATCTCCAAGAAACTGAAAGAGTTTATTATTGAAATTTGTAAAAAACAAAATAGAGCCAAAGGCAATTCCGGATGCAGCCAAAGTACCCGTTCCATGAAAAGTGAAAACAATAGCAGTTGTTAAAACGGTCATAACGATGAATTCTGTCCTTTCAATTATCGCTACTTTAAATAAAAAAATAAGGATCCCCAACAGGAAAACAGGAAAATGATAGAGGAGAAAATCATTAATTAAAAAAGGCCCGCAAAGAATAATAAGATAAGCCAATATCCTCCAAACTAATCTATGATTTGCTATCAGACCAAACATAAGGCCGATTGAAAGATAATACTGAAATTCAATAGCCAATGTCCAGTAAATGGCGCGTATCCATTCCTGCCCTTTGAAAAAAGGAATTAAATATCCAAAATGCAAAGCAATCTGCTTAGCTGTGGGGGTCGTATCTACATTGTTAAAATGAGGACTTAATGTGCGCAGGTGAGTGATAGCAATAGCTGCAAAAAGAGATACGATGTATGGAGGTTCTAATCTTATAAAACGTTTGAATATAAATGTAAAATAATTTCTGATGACATAAGAACTATGAAACATTGACCATGGAATGATAAAACCTGATATCACAAAAAAGATCTGAACACCGTAATGACCTACTGAAAAAATCTGACGGATTACTTCATTATTAATAAATCCCTTTACCGTACAAATAAAATGGAACAAACAAACAGACAAAGCAGCTATTGCACGCAATACATGTAGAACAGGTATGTGTTTTTCTTTAATCAATTTATTTTAATTTTAATCGATCCCGCAGATCTGTGATCGGTTTTTCATAAAACGTGTATATCAGATAACCACATATAAATGTTACTGTTAATGCAAGAGGCATTTGCCAACTCCATTGGGTATAATCTGTTTTTGTTTTTATGATCAAATTATAAATGTATGGGTGAATTAAATACATGGCATAAGTAGATATGCTTATCAGTTGTATGAATCTGGCGAAAATATTGGAACTTTTTATTTTTATATTTTCAATAAAAGGAATTTGAAGCGCTATGGTTAAACTTATCAAACAAAACCAGATTGTTCTTGTCCATAGCAAATCATCCTTAAGTCCTTCTATCTGATTAACTTTTCCAACATTATACAATAAGAATAACCACAATATAAGCGCAAGCAAATAAACATACTTATTCCTGAGTTTCAGGTAAAGAAAATTATAATTGAGCTTGATATTTGCCAGAAGAACCCCAACCATCAATGAATCTAATCTAAACGGAAAGTTTCCAATAATTGCGGCATAACCTCTGTTTGTGTACAGAACCCAGACTATTCGGGCAATGTTTTCAAACAAAATAAAAAGAATTAAAAATGCAGTGAATTTGTCTTTAATGATTTTTTTTCTAAAAAGTATATAAATCATTATGGGAACAATCAGATAAAACCACTCTTCTATCACTAAGCTCCAAGAGACCGGCATGAAATCAATTCCAACAAAATTATTTTGAAGGAAGAAAAAATAGACGAGTATTTTTATTCCCAAAGAAGAATCAAAAAAAACAAACCGGATAAGTATAACAGTATAGTATAGTGGTAGTGTACGAAACCATCTCCGGGACCAAAAATGCAGGATTTTGGAAAATGTAACCTGCTCAGAAAAATCTTTAATAAGAATTTGTCCTATCAAAAAACCACTCAATACAAAAAAAATTTCAACACCTAATGTTCCCAGCTTTACACCAAAACAATAACCAACTCCGGCATGTGCAATTAAAACAAGTACGATTGCAACAGAACGAACCAGGTCGAGTCCAAAATTCCGGTTACCTGGTTTTAAAGTTTGCACATTCATTTATTATTTTTTTATATTCGTGAATATAGGAATTCTTGTTAAAATAAGTGTATGCCAATTCTTTCATTCTTCGTTTCTCGGATTGGGAAACAGCCTCTAGCTTCAGCACTTCATTTTTATACACTATTCCTGCATCATTTTTTAAAACAAAATTTGTAAAATCACCTATTTTTTCTGATATGATCACTTTAAGACCGGCACTGAGATATTCTGCAAACTTGGTTGGTGAGGCAACTTGATTTGTAATGGAATATTCACGGATCAATATTCCATAATGGGCGATGGATAAATAATCATGAACCTTTTCTGGTGTTACCCATGTTTGTATGATTTTTCCCGGGAATTTAGTATAGGATTGTAAATCTTTCAAATTAAAATTCGCCAATAATATAATCTTCAACTGCTGATTTTGTTGCAGCTGATTTATGAAAAAAGTATCAACCAAATCAATGGACTGCCAATCTGCATTTGACCCGGCATAAACAAGTACGGTATCGTCCGGCAATACGTTAAATTTTTCTTTGATTTCAGCTATTTCCTTTTCCTGTTTTTCTTTCCTTTTGGTGATGGTTAATGTACAAGGAATCACTACATGTTCTTTTCCTTCATATCCATACATTTTTTTCCAGTAATCAACTAATTGATCAGATATGGCAAGACGATAATCAGAAAGCTGAAGGGATTTTTTTTCCAGCTCCTCAATAGAATCCTTCAAGTCAACTATTTTATAAAGAAATTCTTCAAATTCGGCCTTATAGGCGCCTCTTGCATCGAAAACGACTTTAGTTACTTTATTTGATCTTTTAAGATCAAGGGCCATTTGAGTAGCAAATACCCCTCTGCAAATCGCTTGATGTTTTCCGGAAGGCAACACTAACTTTAACAACAATTCATTTAATCTCCAGTTACGCGGTTTGGGCACCATGGGAATTACAATGGCAGTGGGTAAACGCTGTTTTATTTTACGCCTGTTAGCCCAGTATTTACGTATCGATATTAATGCTACAA